>JAAYPC010000062.1 GCA_012519985.1 Fibrobacter sp. | reverse complement strand
ACCCCCACCTGCTATAAATGCGGCAAGGTAATCTCCCGCCAGACTATTCAGGAAATTACCGACAGCATCCTGTCACTGCCCGAAGGATGCAGGTTTCAAATTCTTTCTCCGGTTGTCTCCGGTCGTAAGGGAGAGTTTCGGGAACTGCTGGAAAAGCTCAGGAAAGACGGACTGCTCAGAGTACGAATCGATGGTTCAGTTTACACTCTGGATGAAGAGATTATCATTGATAAAAACAAAAAACATTCTGTCGAAGCTGTTATTGACAGGCTAATAAACAATCCTTCCATCCGGACCAGACTTACCGATTCTCTGGAAACTGCATTAAAGCTCAGTGTCAATGGCACAGTTCTGATTGATGTCACCGGTAAAGAGACCCTGACCTTCTCTGAGCTGCTTGCCTGCCCTGACTGCCAGATCAGCTACAATGAACTCTCGCCCCGCATGTTTTCCTTCAATAATCCCTTCGGGGCTTGTGAAAACTGCAGCGGTCTGGGTTTTCTGATGGAAATCGATCCGGAACTTTGCGTCCCAGACCCAACTCTCAGCGTTAATGATGGTGCAATTGTAGCATGGAACGGTGCAGCTACAATTGGAAGCTGGAATAATCAGATACTTTCCGCAGTTTGCAGGCACTTTAAAATCCCTTCTGACAAACCATTCTCCAGTTTGAGTGAAAAACAAAAGAAAATCCTCTTTTACGGTTCCGGAGATGAAAAAATCACCATTCAATGGGAAAACGGGACCAGAGAGGGAAGAGCAGAATTCAAAAAAACCTTCGAAGGTGTTATCCCAAATCTCTTACGCCGCTACAAAGACACTTCTTCAGAAGAAATCCGTCGCTGGATTGAAGAATTCATGACTCAGAAGCAATGCCCTGTATGCAAAGGTGCCCGCCTGAGAAAAGAGAGCCTGGCCATTCTATTTGGAGATAAAAACATTGCAGAAATCTCTTCTATGCCAATCTCCGAGATAGCAGCCTACTTATCTTCAATAAAATTAAACCAGCGACAGTCAAAAATTGCTCAACCGGTTCTAAGGGAAATTTATAAGCGGCTGACGTTTCTTAACAATGTAGGATTATCCTATTTAACACTTAACCGCACCGCCTCCACACTTTCCGGAGGTGAAGCACAGCGAATAAGACTTGCAACACAGATCGGATCTCAACTTACAGGAGTAATTTACATTCTTGATGAACCAAGCATTGGATTACATCCAAGAGACAATTCCAAACTTATTGACACACTGATTTCTCTGCGAGATCTGGGAAATACCGTTGTGGTGATTGAACATGATAAAGACACCATGCTGGCAGCCGATCACCTTATTGACATCGGACCAGGTGCCGGCATTCATGGCGGGAACATCGTTGCCCAGGGGACTCCCCAGGAAGTCTCTGCTCATCCGACATCACTGACCGGTGCATATATCTCCGGCAGAAAAAACATCCCACTGCCTCCATCAAGAAGAAAGGGAAACGGGCTGCACCTTACCCTCAAAGGAGCCAAAGGGAACAATCTCAGATCTGTGGATGTTAAAATACCTCTGGGTATGCTGGTATGCGTGACCGGAGTGTCAGGATCTGGAAAGAGTACTTTAATAAATCAGACGCTCTTTCCTGCACTCAGGAAAAAACTACACTCTTCCAAAACCCAACCACTCCCCTACCGGTCTATAGAAGGTATCAATAATATTGATAAGGTTATCGATATCGACCAATCTCCAATCGGGCGCACTCCCCGTTCCAATCCTGCCACTTATACCAAATGTTTTGATCTTATTCGCGAACTGTTCGCCTCAATGCCCGAAAGTAAAATCAGGGGATACACCCCAAGCAGATTCAGCTTTAATGTAAAAGGCGGACGTTGCGAGACCTGTCAGGGAGATGGTGTCCTGAAAATTGAAATGCATTTTTTACCAGATGTCTATGTACCTTGTGAAACCTGCCAGGGCAAACGTTACAACAGAGAAACCCTTGAAGTTCTATTCAAAGGCAAATCCATTGCTGATGTGTTAAATATGACTGTTGATGAGGCCTTGCTCTTTTTTGATAAAATTAACTCCATTAAAACTAAACTTACCGTCCTCTCACAGGTCGGTCTCGGATACATACACCTGGGGCAGGCGGCAAACACACTGTCCGGTGGTGAAGCTCAAAGAATTAAATTAGCTTCTGAACTGGCCAGAAAAGCTACAGGCAAGACGCTTTACATTCTTGACGAACCTACAACCGGACTTCATTTCGAAGACATTCTAATGCTTATGTCGGTGATTCATGAACTGGTGGATAAGGGAAATTCAGTTGTCATTATCGAGCACAATCTCGATGTAATAAAATGTGCCGATTACATAATCGATCTGGGCCCGGAGGGAGGAAGCGGAGGAGGAGAAATAGTAGCATGCGGCACTCCTGAACAGATAACAAAATCAGAAAAATCTCTTACAGGTAAATTCCTGAAAGATTACCTCCGTGCAGAAAAAAGCAGATGACAGAAATCTATTATGAAATTTAGCATATATTTCTTTTCAGCTTAGACACATCTTGTAACCTTTATACGGGAGTAAACATGTCAGGAAAAAATGTAGTCTTGTTTGGCCCTCCGGGAGCAGGAAAAGGAACTCAAGCGGTAAAACTGAGTGAACTGCTCTCCGTTCCACACATCTCCACCGGAGATATGTTCCGTTATCACATTAAAAATGATACCGAACTTGGCCGCACCGCCAAAATGTACAGTAATAAAGGAGAGCTAGTTCCTGATGAGGTGACTATTGCCATGGTTAAAGAACGGCTTTCCCAAAAGGATGTCGCCAACGGCTTTCTTCTTGATGGATTTCCACGAAGTCTCCCGCAGGCAGAAGCATTGGATAAGATTCTCACAGAGCTGGGAATCAAACTTGACCATGTTATAAACATCTCTGTTGCAGATGAAGAGATTCGCTCGCGACTCGCCAAGCGTGCTACGATTGAAGGCCGTGCAGATGATGCTGATCCGCAGATTATTCAAAACAGGATTAATACCTATAAAAAACAGAGCGAACCCTGCCTCTCATATTACAGACCAAAAAATCTGGTAAAGGATATCCAGGGCTGCGGCACAATTGAAGAGGTATTTAACCGGATCCGTTCCGTTTTCAGTTGAGATGCAGTCTCGGATAGATATGCATGATCAGTAGACACAGGTTAATTTAACTAAAGCTCACGGCTAAAAGCCGCTTGGGATTTGGAATTTCAAACCTGAAAGCGCCAACTCACAAAGCTCTGATTCCAAACAGAAACAGGAGCAGGAAAGATTCAAAATTCAAAAGAATCGAAACCTTCGCTCCTGTCCTTTCCTTGTTTGGAGTTTTAGCTCAGATTACCAGAAAATAAAGATATCCGTAAAGACCTGCCACGATGGCAGGTCCCCAATGACAGATTACATTCCTTTTTGAAAAAAGTCTTACCGGCGACGCAGATATTATCGCAATAACAGACGCCAGAGCCGTAAAAAGATACCTTCCCTCCGGATTGGCCCAACTGATGTTAAGCCTGATATAAGCGATAACCGCCAGTATTAAAATCAACCAGAGGATCTGTTCTTTAATGTCCAGTTTTCTCTTCCATGCCCTGATCGAAACATCCACTATGGCTAGTCCAACATACAAAAAAATCAACATTGGCCCCATGACATTTAAAGCATTCACCAGAATGCCATCTTTTGGCACATGCTGCATAGGGAACCAGAATAATCGGGCTGTTTCTGCCACAAAATGAGCTATCTCATCAAGCGAACGCAGATAAGAACCTGGTGGTCCAAAACCGATATCTATAGCGAAGAAACTTCCATAAAGCCGCAAATTACGCCAATACCAGGGGGAAACCAGTATCAGTGAAAAAGCAATGGAAGCCATTGCCCACCAGAGTAGTTTTATTTCCCCTTTTTTGCGGAAATAATAGAAAAATGAATATGCTACAACCGGATAATATATAAATGAAGAGCTTTTGGTCATCATGGCAAAAGCCAGTACAAGTGAAATGCAACTGAAGTATATCCCAATTTTTTTTTCAGGCAACTTATCAAATGACATAATAAGGTAAAGTAACCAGATACCTGCAAACCAACTGATAGAATCATTGGAAACAAATGAACAGAAATAAATGTGAGCAGGAAAAAATGCGCACAAGAGCACCCCTGAAGCTACTATCTTTTTATCAGGACAAATCAAATAAAGAATATTACCCAATATCAGTAGAGTTAAAATCCCGAAAAACCAGGAGATCATTCTTCCAGCATATAATGTGCCCTTTAAACCGGTTAATGGAACAAAAAGAGCGTTTACAATATAATAGAGTGGTGCCTGATAATACTCAAAAACATTATGCTCAAAAGCCCCAGGACTCTTGCTGGACTCTGTCTGTACAGGAAACTGACGATTTTCCGCCAGATATTTTACATAATTGTAATGTGATGGTTCGTCATTCAGGCCTTCAAGTCCATATTTTACAGTCTGTCCAAAAGGAAGCACCCAGACCAGAACCAGTCTCAATATAAGGGCTACACCAAACAGTAACCAGAAGAGATTGCTTTTTAAAGTAAAGAGAGAAAATTGTTTCACTATGCCCATCTAACATCATTACCAATATATGATGAAAGAAAATATCTGCAAGAATCATAAAAATAAAACAGGGGCGCCAAAACAACACACCTCTTCAGCAGTGTCCGCTTAATTAACAAAAGATTAAATCAGACCAGAACAAGTCTGGAAGTAATCAAAAATCATTTTTTCTGTGATTTTCATCCTTAAAGGACATATTAACCGTCGGGCAACTCAGAATAGAGTTCTTTTGGATAAAAAGACGACTCGTTTGGGTAAAAGGAGGAAAATGTGGTTGCTGTGAGGTGAGAAAAACACAATCCTCAATTTACTGCTTAAACGATAATAATGACGGATCTCCAAATAATCTCACTTTCTTGATGTAGATCAATTTAATGAACATGCTACCAAGTTATATTGTTATTATAAACCTGGTGAATGAATTTCCGGCAAACTTTCATCACCATTACACAATAACCTTACTTAACCTCAATAGGAGGAGTTCAATATGAGTATGTTTTGTTTTCAATGTGAACAGACAGCCAAAGGTACAGGCTGCACTATTTCAGGAGTTTGCGGAAAACAGCCTGATGTAGCATCACTTCAGGATTTACTTATTCATCAATTGAAGGGGATCGGTTATCTGGCAGATTCACTTCGAAAAATTGGCATAAGGGACAGCGAAGCCGACATATTTACTATTGAAGCTTTGTTCACTACTGTTACCAACGTTAATTTTGATTCCCAAGCGATAATCGCAGTGATTAAAAAAGGTGATACCCTGAAAAAGAGGCTTTCTAAACTGTTAATAGATTCTGGCGCCGATATAAACAATTTCCCTGAGGCTGCGCGATTCACTATTGGTTCAACCGAAACAGAAATGATTGCTCAGGGAGCTGAATACGGAATCCTGTCAGAACAACCAAATGAAGATATCCGTTCACTGCAGCAACTTCTGACTTATGGCCTCAAGGGAATGGCTGCGTATGCTGATCATGCCTATATTCTGGGAAAAACCGATGATGCCATATTTGCTTTTTTTCATGAAGCATTGTCCTATCTTAATAATAAAGAACCCGCTGTTGATGCACTTGTCGCTTTGGTATTAAAATGCGGAGAGATCAACGTACGTACCATGGAGATTCTGGATGAAGCGAATACCGGTCGTTTTGGTCACCCACAACCGACTCAGGTATCTACTGCGTGGAAGAAAGGACCTGCCATTATTGTTAGCGGTCACGATCTTCTTGATCTTGAGGAACTTCTGAAGCAGACAGAGGGTAAAGGTGTCAACGTTTACACTCACGGCGAAATGCTTCCTGCCCATGGATATCCCCAGCTTAAAAAATACAAACATCTGGCGGGGCATTTTGGTACAGCATGGCAGAATCAGCAGAAGGAGTTTGATAATGTTCCTGCAGTTTTTCTTTTTACAACCAACTGTATCCAGAAGCCACGGGATAGTTACTTCCAGAATGTTTTCACTACCGGACTTGTTGGGTGGCCCGGAGTAAAACATGTAAAAAATCACGATTTCTCGGAAGTGATAAACAGGGCAAAAGAACTCGCTGGTCTTCCGGAAAAAGCAGGTTCAACTCTTACCACCGGATTTGGACATAATGCAGTTCTGGGTGTTGCAGATAAGGTTGTCGAAGCAGTAAAGAGTGGGAATGTCAAACACTTCTTTCTGGTTGGTGGATGTGACGGAGCAAAGCCAGGCCGAAACTATTACACAGAATTCGTGGAAAAAACACCAAAAGATACCATAGTACTGACTCTGGCCTGCGGCAAATTCCGTTTCAATCATCTTGACCTTGGCACCATCGGTCAACTTCCCAGGCTTCTGGATGTAGGGCAGTGCAACGATGCATATTCTGCCGTAAAGATTGCCCAGGCATTAGCAGGTGCCTTTGGTTGCGGTATTAATGATCTTCCACTTTCTCTGGTTCTGTCTTGGTATGAACAGAAGGCGGTAGTCATTCTTTTATCTCTGCTTTATCTGGGAATTAAGAATATTCGCTTGGGTCCATCTCTTCCCGCGTTTATTACTCCTGGAATACTTTCATTTCTGGTGGAGAACTTCAATATAAAGCCAATTAGTACTGCAGAAGAAGATCTTGATGCTATTTTGAATTCGAAAGTCGCATAATTGATTCGTAAGAAGAGGGGGAAATCCCCTTTTCTTTACACCTAAATCGGTCGGTTCACGCGCCCCGATTTTTTTACACTTTCCACATTTTGCAATAAAAAACAGAAAAGCAGCTTTTCTCTTGAGAAAGAAAGCTGCTTTTATTTAAAAATCACTTTTTGTTTGGCAACTATTTCACATCTATTACTTTAACTCCATCCGGAGCAGTGCCTTTGGGTATATATCCCACAGCGTTGGAATTTTCTTTAATGAAAGACAGCATATCTGCTTCACTTTTCTTCACAACCGGTGCACTGCTTCCCCCTCTGATCTGCTGAGCAAGCCAGAAGGATTTGTAATCTGTATTTTCCATTCCCACAACTTCTTTTAGAAACGAAATTGCAGCAGGATTGTCCAGAGACAAATTGACTGGAATCGCACTGTTATTATCGATGTTATCCAGTTTTCCAGTATAGAGTCGTTTCAGATCAGTCA
Source organism: Fibrobacter sp. (assembly GCA_012519985.1). GTDB lineage: Bacteria > Fibrobacterota > Chitinivibrionia > Chitinivibrionales > Chitinispirillaceae > JAAYPC01. The sequence continues at coordinate 3,689 of JAAYPC010000062.1, read as the reverse complement.
TAGAAACTGAAGACAACGGATTGTTCTTATTAACAATCACCACATAATCTCCACAAAGAGCCATAGTAACCCAGCTCCAGGTTAGTAATGTTGCGATGATCCATTTCATAAATATTACCTCCTAAAACGCTATGTAAAATTGAGCACCAACACCTGAAATTTCTTCTTCCGAGCTCGATTCAGGCATCAACAGCTTGGTAAAATTATATTCCAGTTTTATTCCGTAGTTAGTAAAAGCTCTGAAATTGATTCCGCCCATAAATTTGTGATAACCATCAGACATTACGGTTATATTATTAAGTGGATTTTGTAAACGGTCTCCATATTTCAAATACTCATAATAAGCGTAAGGAGTTATTTTCAAAGCTTCTTTTTTCAAGACATCCACTGAACCGATTACATAAGTGGCTAAAGTTCCACTTGTATTATTTGATGACTTCCGGTGATCAGTAATATGCTGATAGTTAACCTCTGCCTGAAGAGTAGTTCTCCATTTGTTTAAGCGGATATCGCCACCTACAACATTTTCCCTGTACTTGAATGTATCAATATCTGTAAATTGAGATTCAAATGCAAAAGTTGCTAAATCTTTTATAGTATATACAGCATAGCGCAATTTAGTATTTACCCTTCCGGTGTAACCACTGAATCCAATAGTGAATTCATCCAGAAGAGGAAGATTTAGCCGCATCTGACCTCCAACAGAGAGATCTTTTACTCTATATAAAGATTGATTATCTCTGCCTGAGGAGAGGTAAAGGGAATACGACAGATCAGCATCACCGATAAAGATTTTGCCATCTTCCATTATTCCCAACTGTGATTTTGGATAAATCTGAGCATAACTGTATTGTGTTGGCTGACTTATAGTCATTATTACCGGTGAACCGTGGTCTACATTCCAAATCCCGGCCGGAGTGATAAATTTTCCAAAAGAAAAATTAAAATATCGATTCAGATAGACTGAAAACAAAGCCCTCTCAACTGAAAACGATCCCCAATCAAAAATTGTTATACCTCTTTGAATCTTGTTTTTGGGAGCCAGTTTAGGCGTGACCCAAACTGAATCCGATTCAGGAATAAAGAAATCCGGCATTGCAGGCATTATCCAGCGTTGGCCAACTGAATCCTGGAAATAAACCGGCTCATCCTGAAAACTAAGTTCAGCTAGAAATCTCAGATGTTTATTGGGTCGGAAACTTGTGTACAAATTAACATGATCAAGGCTGAAATTTGCCTTTTCATCCATCTTATCGATTGACCGCACAATCGATTTTTCCTCGGGGAAATACTTTGTTATGGTCATATCGGAAAATCCATAGATCTGGAATTTGTCATCACCCTGTGTATAAGCTGATAGGGAAAATGCTAAAACAGCAAGTATGCACGTATAACTCTTGCCAATCATTTTTTTTGAAGGAACCATACATTTACCTCTTCTTTTAAGACAATGATCTAATAAACTGCTATAGGAACTTTTTCTGGCATCCATGCCAACTCCTTTCTATTAAAGACATTTTAAGGTATTAGTAATCTTTTATTCAGAGCACGAATTGTTCAACTGTATTGGTTAACTCCATCGAAAGCTGCTGAAGTTCTTTTAAACTGCTTTTTATTTCTTCAGCTCCACGGGCAGATATCGATGCGGCTTCATCAACTGTGAGAAAGCCGTTGGAGATCCTGCTCATCTCTTCACTCCAACGGATAACATCTGATGAGATCATCTGCGCATTTGAGGAAGTACTATTTCCTAATCTGGCAATTCCGGAGATAGTAGAACTCTGCTGCTCTACTGCTGCGGCGATAAACTGAGAAATAGTATTAATTTCATCAACGACTGAAGCGATCTCTGCGATAACTTCAATGGCATTTTTCGCATTTGTCTGAATGCCCTCAATCTGACGAGCTATTTCATTGGTGGCACCATCTGTCTGCTGTGCCAATGTTTTTACTTCCTGAGCTACAACAGCAAAGCCTTTTCCCGCATTGCCTGCACTGGCCGCCTCAATAGTAGCATTGAGTGCAAGGAGTTTTGTCTGTTGAGCTATGTTGTTAATTACATCATTGATGGTAGTAATCTCATTAGCAGCATTGCCCAATGCCTGCATCACAGTCTGGGCTTCACTGACTTTGGAAGATGCTGTAGCTGCAATATTAGATTCGTTGGCGCAATTCTTAGCCACTTCGTTCAGTGAAGCATTCATCTCATCTATCGAACTGGCCATTGACTGTATGGATGCAGTTACCTCGTTGGATGAATTCTTCATATTTTCTATTCTGGTCATTGCTTCTGAGATGGCCTTAGAAACGGTTTGAGATTTGTCAGCCATTTTTGCTGAATTTGAAGCCATAGTCTCAGAAACACCTGAAAGTATAGTAACTGCAGTAGAGATTCTGGTTGCACCGCTGGAAGTAACAGATAATGATTGACGGAGAGAGTCGATCGCTGTGTTGACAGATTCAGCCATCTGAGCGGTCTCGTCTGCAGTATTAACTTTACAATGCTTTGTAAGATCACGCACCCCCAGAGCATTCATCGCATTCTGAACAGATGTTAATGGCTCCACAATACGTGAGCTGAATACCAGTGACACTAGTATTGAAAGCACAATCAGTCCTGCTCCTATTGCCAATAGCAATAGAAAAGAAGAACGCACATTGGCATCTATGGATGCGATGGAAACTCCAACTACCAGTGTACCGTAGGCTTGTTTTCCAAATCTTATTTTAGTGGCTTTTTCCAGATATTCCCCGTTTTTCACTGGTTTATGACTGAAATCTGTCCTGGATTCACTGATTTTTATGCTGTCCGGATTATATGCACTCAAAAAGTTATTTGCATTGTCATATATAAGTATATAGGAAACAGCTCCAACTCCTTTAGTTACATCGAAACCTTCAGCTATTGCATCAAATCGATCCGAGTCAAGAGCTACTCCCAGACCGAATGCCAAAAGATCTGCAGTTGCTGTAACCTGCTCAGAGAGAACATTCTGCAGTTCCGTTTTTTTGTTAGTGGGAAAGTAGATCAATGTGAATATAGTCATAACCAGCACTGCAATGACCGGTAATAAAGCTATTTTATTTCTGATCCGTGTACTGAAAAACGCGAACATAATTCCTCACTGGAGGTTAAATAATTGGAGGTTTTTCCGCAAAATTATTTTCAATTTTACTGTGACCGCTTCTTTGAGTCAAGCGAATAATGTTTCCAAAAAACGGCAACACTCATAAATTCATGAATTCTATAGTTAAATTTTTGTACTTGCTCCGTTAAATAGCAAAAAATTTTATTGCTACTCAGAGGTATTGAAACCTTAAACAGATAAGCCCTTAAAGAAGTTTTAACAATTCCGGTTCTTAGTTCAGATTATCTATTCAGATTACTTCTGATTAGACATTGTTTTGATATTAGTTCATATTTTTCCAGATTTGATATGATAACATTATTTTTCAGCCATCAGATACCTGAGTAGTTACAAATTTTTTCTTAGGTTATATTATTATCTTATCAGCTTAAGAGATATAATCCGGGCAAAATAATAGGCTGGTAAGTGGATAAGTCGATTTCATTTAATCATTTTTTTACAATAACCAAGGTAATTGTTATGATAATTTCTGAATTAGCTGAACCATTTTTTCTTCAAAGAGACCTGAAAAGATTTTTACCGCTTATAGTCTTTTTATTT
>JAAYPC010000350.1 GCA_012519985.1 Fibrobacter sp. | reverse complement strand
AACCTGTGAAATCGGAGGCGCGGATCATTGCTGCAACCAACCGTGATCTTGAACAGATGGTAGAGTCTGGAGAATTTCGACAGGATCTCTTTTACAGGATTAACGTTGTACCCATAACGCTTCCACCATTACGTGAACGGCAGAATGACATTCCTCTGCTGATAGATCATTTTATCGAGCATTTCAATCGGATCCAGGGTAGATCAATCGAACGGGTATCTTCAGATGCATTGGGTGTATTGATCGATTACCAGTATCCTGGGAATATACGCGAACTGGAAAATGTCATTCAACATGCTTTTGTATTGTGTCAAGGGTACGTGATTGAAAAAAAGCATCTTCCCGCTTATCTGTTCAGGCCCTCAAAAAAAATCAGAGCAAGTGACACAAGTCAATCTTTGGAGAATTTTGATAGAAGAAGAATTGAAGAGGCACTGTCTCGCAACAAATACAACCGCGTTAATACAGCAAAAGAACTTGGAATCCATGTAGCGACATTGTGGAGAAAAATGAAGAAATATGGAATCAATGTTTGAGAATTGCAGAATGCGATAACCTGAAATGGTAAAAACGATATTATGTGATGATTAGCGGCTGGAACTGACAAAACATTTTTCTGCTTTATTAGCAGATATGGAAATCGGATCGGGTTAAAGACAGCCCACATTTTTGTGGGCTTCACTCGAATAAGAAAAAAACATGACAAGTTCAGGCACTTTTATTCTCCGTACGTGTTCCTTTTTACAACAGTATCTTGGAAGTAACACGAATCATACGAATAAGAATAAAACCCTGAACACGAATATTTACTTAAAAAGCATGGAAAATTTTAAATTTTAAAACTTTCGTCTTATTATCATTTATAGTACGATTTTATCGATGATCATCCTGATCGCTTCCATACTTTTTCCTGCAGAAGTAAAATCAACCATGGGATTACCCCTGTCACTCCGTGAAACGAATTGAGGATCGATCGGGACTGCTCCCAGAAAAGCGATGCCAAGTTCTTCTGCCATACGTTTGCCACCGCCAGTGCTGAAAATGGCGGTCTCCTTGTTGCAGTGTGGACAGATAAATCCGCTCATGTTTTCAATAATGCCAATCACCGGGAGTTCTAACTTGTTACAAAAGTCGATTGATTTGCGGACATCGAAAGTAGCCACTTCCTGAGGTGTTGTCACGATGATCGCCCCGTCTGGCTTCGCAGTTTGTACAACCGAGAGAGGTTCATCACCGGTTCCCGGAGGCGAATCAATTATAAGATAATCAAGTTCGCCCCACATTGTGTGGCCAATAAATTGGGAAATAACTGCATGTTTGAGTGGACCGCGCCAGATTACCGAATCATGAAGGTTTTGAAGCAGGAATTGAACAGACATGATTTTGAGTTGTCCATCATACAGAATCGCCGGTTCCAGATGTGTTTCGTCTCCACTGCTCAGAAAACTTACAAGACCCAGCATTTTGGGAACAGATGGCCCATGCAGGTCGGTGTCCAGAAGTCCGGTCTTTTTCCCTTTAAGTGTCAGTCCTACAGCAATATTGACAGCAACAGTGCTCTTGCCAACTCCGCCTTTGCCGGAAAGAACTACGTATTTGTGTTTGATATTTGAGAGAGTTTCTGATAAACGCCTTTCATCTGCGCCTTGATGACTCATTGCAATTATACTCCTTGATATTTT
>JAAYPC010000349.1 GCA_012519985.1 Fibrobacter sp. | reverse complement strand
TTCTTCTTCCCATAAAACATCTCCACCGTTTCCCTTAGCGACTTCTCAAAATCCGGGTGCAGTTGTTTTCCTTCCTGATCTTTCCATATTTTCCAGTTTTTACAGTTCTGGCAGTCAAATCCTCTGCAGGGAACCGGCCGGTTTTCGTAAATGGTACATTTATAAGTTGTTTTGTCCAGATGAACACAGTAACCATCCTCGCCGTGAGCAATGACATAAGGTCGTCCAAATTCCCATTTTACAATTCCTTCGTCTATATCCTGATGCGATAAAGCAAAAGGCAGTTTACAGCAAACAGCCTTGCAAGTATTAAGACGTTCTTCACAGGGTACTGACGATTTCCCCTCAAATGCATATTTATCTTCCTCCTCGGACTGGTAAAGAAGGCCGATACCTTTTTCCACGAACTTTTTCACCAAACGGTCGGCTACAGCCTTTTTTCTTTCATCGAGGTCTTTTATAGAGATGATTCCTTTCTCATCGAGCATTTCTATAAGAGCGAAAAGGAATGCGGAGTTCTGGAGAGTCCGCTGGGTAGTGTCGTTGATACGCATGTGGGTGTAAAGGAGACCGGATGTGATGGGGTCGAGTTGGAATTGATTTTGAGTTTTTTGTTTTGATTCCATAGTTTAAGTCATAATTATAGAGTTATTATTGTGCAACAAGAGGTGTTTGTTACGCCCTCACAGCTTTACATTTGGTTATATTTCTTCTTTTTTAACCACGAAAGTAGTTTAAAAGGGTGTTTTTAAACCGATTTTAGATTACAAAAGTATTTCATGTAAAGACATCATTGTGGAAATCGACCAATTTTGAACAGAAACTAAATAGCATCTCATTGTCATACATCTGTGACATTAGCTTCCCCTTTGATTATTGTTTTAAACTATCAATTTCCTGATTTTTAATCTGATCTTCACCGGATATGATGGTATTTCTAATCTTTACTATCAACTCAGACTCTTCTTTTTGAGGTAGTTTTAAATCGTGAATATCATTCCAAACACTATTCTTATTGCTTCTTTCTACCACCCTCTTCATGTGCTCGACATCTTTTTCTAATTCATTTTTTATTATCCCAACAACAATTGTTCTTTTCTCCTTATTTGAATAGGCTGTACTGATTTTCTTGCCAACAGATTCAATGAATTCATTCTTTTTACATTTACCATCAGAACCATAAGTTCTGCTTTCCCTATGCCTATTTTCATGAAGGTTAATTGCGTATCCATTTTTTGCTCTCCTTATTGCTCGCAATGCCATATTATTGCTTTTTTTAAAATATGGTTGATCTGCAACCCACTCTAAGATTGCTGCTTGTGGTTGATGGTCAGGCGTAAATTTATCATCAACTGGTTTGGGCAAACTGGTATAGGTCCCGGTTAAACCTTCTAAAGCATATTTTTGAACATAATTGGACACCTTGCTATTTGAATTCATTAATGTTCTCAATAGTCTTGTCAATGTTACTTTTTCTAATAAGAGCTTTTGTTGAATGTTATTCTGTTCTTCTTCTTTCTTTAAAGACTCAGCAACAGATAATTGCAATAAAAGTGGCTCAATGGATTTTTTATAGTGTCCCTTTATATTCTCAATCAATTTCCCTTTTGAATCATCATCTTTGATTTCAAATTGTTTTTTATACCAATCTAGAAATTCATAAATTGATTTGGGTACACTTGAAATCATTATAGTTGCATTTTTACCTTTCTTCTCATAATAAATACTATGGTTTTCCCCCGCTTCAGTAACAAATGATGTTTTCTTACTAAAAAATGTTTTTACTTTCTTCCCAACCTTCTTCCCAAATCCCACAATCTTTCCCAATAACCCCTTCGCCTTCTTAACTATCCATCCAATTGCCTTATCCAGTGCCTTTTCGATCATCCCGGCGAACTTCTTTATCAAATCTTTTATCTTACCAACTATCCCTCCCAGCCCGATCAGCCGTGCCATAAAACTTATGAGCAGGGTCAATCCTTTGGCCATCACCTTTTCGATATAACCGGCAGCCTTCCCTATATTACCCATGGCGATATCTTTAATGGAATTAAATATAGCGTCAACAAACTCTTTTATCTGTGTCCAGCGCTCCACAAAGAACATTATTGTATTGTAAATTGAGATAGCTGCCTGAATAAGGGCTCCAACCGGATTACACATAGAAGCGATCTTTTCTATCGCTTTGCCAATAATTGTCGTTGAGACCCATTTACCCACCTCTGTCATGATCATCGATTTCAGGTCACCAACAGACTCTTTTACCTTTTCCCAGAGCGCTATAGGCCCGCGGGTAATCAGGCCCTTTACAAAATCTATAGCTGATTCTATTTTGCTTATTATCTGCTCGCCTTTTGGACCTAATGCTTTTACTATCTTTTTTCTGATTGCCTGGTAGGTAAGCCCCAATATCTCTGCCACAAAACCAAAGATCGATGCAAGATCAATTGATTTCGGTAATTTTATACCTTCTTTTGCAAATGCCCCGAACAACCAACCGAAAATTGCACCCTTAAAATGATTCAAAAAGTTCTTTCCAAACTGTCCTACACCCTGACCAACCGCCTTTAAAAAATTACCCACAAAACCGATGGGATCATCGAGGATCTTTTCAAAGACAGCCTTCCCCTTGTTAATGATACCCATGACCGTTTTGCCTGCACCGCCGGCAATAGAAAGTGCAGCTTCGAGCACAATCTCCTTTATCTTACCCGCAACCGAACCAGCAAATGAAACTATTCGTCCAATAACCGGACCGAAAGCCTCTTTTAGAATTTTCAAATTACCATCAATGCCAAGTAAAAGGCCCATGCGATCCCACGCACTCTTGAACAGGCTTTTTATGCCTTCCCATGTTATACCTAATTTACTTATCTCGGAGGAAAGCCAGGCTCCCGTTTTCTGAATAGCGCCGGTCTCTTGAAGTTTATTGTAAAGGGTTTTGCCGACTACCGGGATAAGCTCCAGAATAGCCTTTACTATACTTTCCGGAGTCCGCTCCACTTTTTCATCGGTTACGGGGTTTCTTCCCAATATAAGACACAGAAGTGAAAATCCGGGAATATATCCGGTAGCCCTGTTGATTAATCCCTTAAGTGACCAACGCTGAATTACCGGAGCTGTCCTGAGTACCGGAAAAGCCTTACAGACAGGAGATGTCCCCTGCTGAATAGTGTGTGTCAATTCATGAGCAAGCAGTCTTTTCCCCTCATGCGTTTGAGAATTATACTGCCCCTCGCCAAAATAAATATTATTTCCCAGAGTAAATGCCCGTGCATTGATCTGTTTACTTATTGTCGCTGCCTGAGAATCTGTATGTATTTTAACCGAACTGAAATCCGCACCGAACCGGGATTCCATGAAATCTGCAGTTTCACGAGGCAAGGGACTCCCTTGTCCCAGTGAATTTCTGATCATTGAAGAAGTTTTATCATCCAGACTTTTGGGCTGGGACCTGCTTTTTCTTTGTATCGTAATAAATGATGCCTGTACTTTGTCATCCGGCTTCTGCTCTCGTTGTACAAATGGTGTCAAGGTTTGGCTTAAAGAGGAACGTTTTACCTTCTCCTCTTCTTTTTCAGATTGCAAAGAGACCGTCTGTTCAGCAGGCATTGTCATAACCCTGTCCGCTACTCTATCAGCCTCCTTCTCGTAGATATCGTCAGGCTTACCAACTGTAAGCTTTGCCTGAATTGCAGTATCCTCCGAGGACTTCAATTGAAGCTTGCCCTGAACCGGTTCCTCCTCATCAGTCTTACAGTGCAATTTCCTCTGTATCGGTTTATCTTCATCTTCTTTTTCTGAACTTTCCTTCGCTGTCTGGAGCTCTTCCTCCTTATCCTTCACCTCTCTCTGCAATGAGGTTTGGACTGTTTCCTCGTCCTCTCCTTTTTGACATTGAAGCTTTCCCTGTACTGGCTTTTCATCTTCTTCCTTTTCCGTTCGTTGAACTGCAGTCTGGAGTTCTTCCTCCTTGTCTTTCATCTCTCTCTGCAATGAGGTCTGAACAGATTCTTCTCCCTCTTCCTGTTCGCACTGAAGTTTTCCTTGTACCGGTTTCTCCTCATCTTCTTTTTTTGAACACTGAATCGCTGTCTGAAGTTTTTCGTCCTTATCTGTCATCTTCCGCTGCAACGATGTCCTGACAGGTTCTTCTTCATCTTCCTGTTTACGTTGAACCATTCCCTGTACTGACGTTTCCTCTTCTTCAGGCATTCGTTGCAGCTCTTCCTGAATAGTATTATTCTTATTTTCAAGGAAACAAGAAATCGAAATAAGTCCTAAATTAGAAGTAGTTAAAGGAAAACGGTGTGTACCGTTATTGGACAGATCACCTCTTTTATTAATCAGGGTTGTTAATGCCCGATTACCTAATGCACGCTGAAGCCGATAGATTTGCTGAATATGAGAAAATGATCTCTGGATTACTCGTGAGGAATCACGTGTGACCGAATTACGTATTATGGTATCCGTTGATTTCTGTTGGACAGCTTTTTGTGATCCCAAATTTGGCCTCACTATTGAATCAGAACATTTTACAGCACTTTTAACTCTTTACATCAGTAAGTTCATTTATCTCCTGTTCGACATTTTTAGACTCTCCCAACAATTCCTCAAGTACCTGAATTGCACCTGAAATCTGAAGCAAGGTCTGCCTGAGATTCTGCTCTCTTGTCTGTAATTCATTTAACATTCGCACTCCAGCCTGATACTCTTCCTTTAAACTCTCCAGTTTTTTCAATAATTCGTCTTTCATAATTATACCTTTTCTGTTTATAATCGATGTTCATCTGTCAGATATTCAATTTCCTGATATCATTTTTTCAAGCTGTCATGAAAATATAGCCAGCTCTCATAACTTATCTTTTCAAACCTTTTTTCTCACGTCTATTCACCAACGAACATCATACTATAATGGAGTATTATTACCCCCTCCGTCATGCCATGGCAACGTATTCTAAACTGTACATGCCTTGAACTATCGCTATTTTTTACCACACTGAATTTAACATTACAATCCCAATCCTTCTCCATGTCGTCTTTAGTGACTTCCGGTGTAGCCACAATTACCGGATCACCTTCTGCGGGTATTGTCAATGAAACATCGCCAATTTCTTTTTTAATAGCGACATTAACTCGTCCGGCTTCTATTCTGTTAAAACTCGTACCACCGCCGAATCTGGCAGTACCGACTACATCGAGTTTTGCCTTTGGTTCTTTGTTTCCAATACCGACATTTCCTTCTACATGGCAGATTCCATTTTCTACTTCTTCCCATTTCCCTTTTATGTTGTGAGTATGCAGATGATCCGCATTTTTCCTTCTGGTAAGGGTATCCCAATGTGCATTTGAATCAGATATAATCTCTGCAAGTCCAGTAGTGTCATTTGTTTCATTTACACCAATAAGCCACTTCTTATCGGTCTCGCTCCATAATATTTTTGGGGATGATGATTCCAAACCGCGAAAAATCTCTATTCCTGCATAATTCCAGGTAGTATTTGGATCTTCAAATTTATTAAGCTGAAGAACTGCTGTCTCAAAAGCACTTCTTCCATGAACAATTAAATCACCTTCTATATTACAATCTCCACCTATTTTTACTACCGGTGTTTCACCCTCGTTCAGAACGACAAGATTATCTGGGCCTACATTCAGGTCTCCTTTGATATCAACTCCTCCATTCAGAAGACTTCTGCCTGTCACATCAAGGACCCATTTATTTAAGTCAGGTATTGTTATTTGTTTATCCCTGTTAGTTATAACTAGCGGTTTAATTTTTTTGCCTATTGTAATTTTTCCGTTAAAAATCGAAGTTCCATTAACTTCAAGATTGCCATCCTCTATCAGCAGGTTACCTTTTGAGACATGCAGCCGCTCCGTTGCTTTCGGAGTACCGATTCCTACATATCCCCGTCTTTCGGTATCGTTCTCCACAACCAGGCTTGTAAAACCTTCAGTTTCGTTCTTTTGTACCATCTTTATGACAAATTTATTCTCTTTACTGTGAGCATCGTAAAGAAGATCGACACCAAGTTCTTTGCCTTCCCGTATTCGAATTCTACCGGCAACATCATTTACCGCATCCTGGGATTGAATAGTTATGGCCGGATCCTTTGATTTGTACAGATGGATAACTGATTCCGGTTTTTCATCTTTTTGCGGAAGTCCGATACCGATATTGCCTTCATTGTCAATTTTTAGAGTAGGAAGAACTCCAGGAACACTGTTTTCTGCAAACAATACATTATGCAAATGAAGATGATCCGCAAAATCACCGTTTACAAGATCATCCCAGTCAGGCCCGTATCCAAGGTTCTGAAGTGAGCCTTCAAGGCCTATTTTCCACTTGTCGGCAACTTCATCCCAGATAAGCTGAGCGTTTGGTTCAGTGCCACCACGAAATACTTCAATACCACCGTTTATTTCTACCGGTGTCGGTTGAGGTCTGTATTTATTCAAAGTTATAATGTTATCATCGATGACTACCTCAGAAGATTTTATTTCGGTAGGAGTGCGTAGAACATTAAGATTGCCTTTTATAGTACAATTTCCATTAACGATCAAATTATTTTTTTTCTCATTTCCATCTTCTATACCAATGTATAAATTACCATATATTCTTGTTTCACAATCCGGATCATCTTTGCCAATATATGTATTACCATTCAGTGTGGTTATATTTGTAACTTCTAGATTATTATTAATCTTGCAATCTCCATGTACCTTTAATTCTCCGTTAATTCCCGTGTTCCCTTCGATCTTCATGTCACCATCATGCTCTGTAAGGACAGACTCAATTATGATTCCGTTTTCACCTTCAGGTAAGGGAGTTCCGCGCATTTCTGCAAAAGGCTCTTTAGTGTTATTTTCGTTGGGATGAGAGAGTACCAGACGGTCTGTTTGCACGATTTTTCCGTAAAAACCTGCATACCTGCGAACTTTCCTTGTTTTTCCATCAATTTCGATTTCGTTTTTAACGTTTATAACTCCCTCTGTAAATTCCAGAACCGCCAGAACAATGTCCTTCTCCCAGTTTACCTCATCAATCGTTTTTAGACTGAATTTCGGCTCTTCAATAATGTGAATCGGTTCCTCCCCTGCTATATCGTAATTTTTATCAACCGCACTCTCTTCCATTCCCATTACTACCAGCTTTACATTACCCTCTCCGGAGTCTGAAAGAGCATGCAGAAATTCACTGATCGAAATACTTTCATCACTGTCCAGTACAATAAATGCACCTGATATCTTGTTTGTTCCATCATTATCAATATCGTTAATATGGTTACAGGCAACAGCCTCTCCTGCTGAAATATTAACTGTTCCTGATCCCTCCCCTACACTTACTTCCAGTCCTGAAACAATTCCCCATCCGTGAAATGCCCTGTGGTGAAGACGGTTGGTTTCCACCAGATATTGCTGCTCGAGGTTAAATTCATTCTCGGTAAGGAATAATCCATCGAAAAAACGCATGCGCTTCATGCCTTTTTTCTTCTGCACACTATTATTCACCTGTTCTTCAGCTCCGATTTTTTGTTTTTCTGTATTGTTACCCATCGTTCCTCCTGAAAAAGGAAATAATTTTCTGTTTCGTTATCATTTTTATAAAGTCAATCCGCCTATAAGAGTATCTTTATCTATAGTAGAATGTCGCCCCACACACATTGACGGAACTTTAACGGACAATGAATTGTCAGTGTGTGCGGGTTTTTCCAGTTGTATTACATCCTGAAAAAACTTCTTCTTGCGCCTTACCAATACCGGCTTGTGCGGGCATGCCGTTTCTATGTGCACCCTGAAGAAATAGGGTATGCCTTCATTGATAACAGTGCTACATCCGACAACAGATCGGAGCAAGCCCCGGTTTCCCATGGCCACAAAATCGCGCAATGTCAAATGTGCACCAATTATGCGTTTGAATTCCGGTTTTGAAAAATCAAACACATTTTCGGAATCTTCACCGGAATGATTGCCAGCCAGTTTTCTTCCTTTGTAATCACAACCGATCTGAAAAGGGTTGAGGAGTTCATTTATGGCAAGTCCAGCCCAGTCTTCTCCCAGATAGACGGTTAACAGTTCTTCAAACCCCTCTCTTGTGCCTCTTCTTTCATAATCCGGCAACACGTTGGAAAGTAATCGCCGTAACTGACACATAGGATCAAAAGTAAATACACGTTCAAATGCATTGTAATAGGCATCTATCAGGTCCATTTCAGGAATTTCGATTCTTCCCTTGTACAAGGGATCTATGGTATAAGTAAATAGACGCAGCCACCAGGTCAGACATCCCGTACGTCGACCTGGTGATTGAAACCAGGAATTACATTTTTCTGCAAGCTGGTTTAATATTTTTTTACATAGCACCTGGAATTCTTTTTTAATATTTTCATCCCAATTATCCCCTGGCCGGGGCCAGAATCCAGTCCACTGTTTCGAGAGTTCGATTGCAGTATATTGCTTTATACTATTGACAATAGAAGGTGAAGCTGCTGAATCAATTTTTTCATCTTCATTGCAAAGCCGGTCAAACAAGTCATGAATCGTATTGTCTATCTCATCATTTTCATTCATCCGTATTATAAATTGTTCATATGGGGCAAAAAAAGCACGGGAGAGCCACAGAAGAGCTTTACCCCTTTTATCTTCCGGTTCGGAAAAAAATTCATTGAATCGTTTATATATTTTGTATAGTATTTTTTTACACAATGATCGGAATCTGTTTATATTCTCCTCATCCCAGTTTTCGTAATCCGTGTTCCACTCTTCTCCCCACTCAATTGCCACACTCCTTGCAGTCCAGCGTGCAACACCATTAAAGACTTCATCCGGCATAGCTCCGAAATCATGGAACATAGGATCAAACAGCAAATGCAGGTACTCTCCGATAAAGGCATCCTTTTTTATTACCGAATAAAACAAATCTACCGGAAGCCAGCGTCTGAAAACTTCAGTTTCCGGACAGCACATGGCAACTTCCTTTTCCCACCCCGGATCTTCAACCCATTCGAACGCAGCCCATCCGGCAAGCCAGGGAAGAAAACTCTCGGGAGCTGAATCGACATCAAAATAAAGGTGCAATCTATTGAGGATCTCCTTTATTCCCCATGTGTCTGCTTTAACCGGGTCAAGCCTTCCGTATGCGATTTTTTCAAAAGGCTTGAGCATGTGTGCAACCAGGCTCTTATGCTTAACCGGATCGTAACGATTCTGCACAGGTTGAAATTTTAATGGGTCGGTTGAGGTCTTTCCGGGAGGATCGAATTGAAAGATCTCAGGAAGGTATTTGGCGAATTCAGAAGCATCATCTTTCCTCGACTGTAAATATTTTTCAACTGTTTCATGAAAGGATTTACGGTCACCTGATTGAAGATTATCTTCAGTTCCAAAAAGCTGAAATAATTCCCAGAAAAAATGTGGAATCCCAAAAACATTATCATTTCTGGATATCGGTTCCGGGATGAACTGTACCTTTGGGGTATCACTTTGCTTTTTTGAAAACGAGTTCAAATCCATGATCTTTGCTCCCGGATATTTATAAGCGGTACGAAATACCTTTTCGTTAACAATGGAACTACAAAGCTATCCGATCCGAAATGGGTATCTATGAGTAAATCCGCCTGACTGTCATTTCCCTCTACCTGCTCTATCAATTTTATTATCTTCTTTATCTGCTCAGGATCATTTTCATTAAAAGGATGCATTGAGATGGAAACTGTGTGATCCACTCCAGGAACACTTTCAACTACCTGGCACAGTTCAGAATTGTACAGAGATCGCGCTATGGGCCAACCTTTTTTTGAAGGTCCGCCGCTTACAGGATCGAGAAATTCCTTTATCTGACGAAAAATAGATTCACGAACATCGGTCCAAATCGCAGTTTTTTGTATTTCCACTGTTATACGGATTCCAACCGGATATTTAACTGGTTGAACAACATGAATCCGATGGGTTAATAATCGCGACTCTTCGAATGCACTCTGCACTTCATCTTCGATGGCATCTATGACATGTGATAGCAGCTCGTCAATAATATCCCTGGTTGTCTCTTTAAGCCATCTCATCAGATCATCTGGGAGATCAACCGGATATTCCACCACAGTACCAGGGAATAATACTGCTTTTATTGTTTGCTTCAACCTCTCTTTATACTCTATAAAAGCTCTGATGAGCGATTCAAATTCGGGATTTACTGTATTATAGCGAACATACGACCGTACAGCATCCGAAGCAGCAGTGCGAAATTTCTCTATTTCCAATATCAGTCGCTCATTGTAAATCACACCTTCCTTGTGCAAAAGATTATCAGCAATGTTTTCGCTAATCGAGGTAAGATCGTTACTAAGCTCTTCAATAAGATTTGTATCCGTTGTCCATGAACTATCGCCGGTATCCAGAAATTTTTGGATATTCTTTCTTATCTCTTCCCGTATTCTCTCCGCATTGTCATCGTAAATCTTTCTTCCGGAAGACTTTTCGCACAGAAGTTTTATATACCTTTTTTTTATGCACTCTTTGCAGTATTCTATGTACGACAGAATTGTTTGCGGCAATTTCTCTGATTTTTTATCGTTTAGAAACTTGCGGATTTTATCTATCAAATCTTCCAGATATTGGTCTGTCAGATGCGCGAGACGGTAATCGATTCCGTCTTTGATTCCATCGCGCAGATATTTTTCGAATGTATTGATAAGACCTTCTTTAAGAGTCTCCATAATGAAACGAATGCCGGCAGGATACAAATGATTATCATTACTATCGATAAAGGCCAAGAGAGCTGCTGTTCTGGATTCCCTCAGATCATCGATATTCCTTGCTATAATTTCTTCACCATTACTCCAGCCACTTGTGTGTCCGGATTCAACATATCTTTTGATCTTTTCATAAATCTCTATGGTAATAGAATCATTCGGGAATATTATCACCGATGTATGACCGATTTTTTCTGTTTCACCGCTTTCCTCCAAATCCAGATTACGATTAACAACCACCGCAGCTCGCCCGCCAAGACCGGGCCGGATCGCATTCATCTGCTTCATTGCAAGATACTCACAGTCATCCGCTGTAATCGCCCTCCGCCGGTCTTTAACAGATAATGCTGCATTGATGACTGCATTTCTGACATTTTCTATCCGGGCTTCGTCATGGCTAATAAAATGCAGAAATGCTTCGATATGCTTATCGGTAATCTGGTCGGCCCGGAACATGAATGTTTCGCTCAACCAGGCAAACAGTTCCAGAAGCATGATACCAGGATCTGAAATATTATGATCTGTCCATTGTGGCGCATAACGGATAATAAGCGTGCGAGCTTCATCCATCAACTGGCTAAATGAAAGATCATCAAGAACCGGAAGTGGTATGGGCATATTTCTTAACTATCTCCTTGATCTGTTTTTACCGAAGCAATAGGCACAATAATCATATTCACCTGTTGTTAGTTCTTTTTGAATTACCTTTAAATCCACGATATATCTTTTGTGCTGCTCGAGCATATCATCGATATTACACTGGGGTTTCATATTATATAAATCATGTACTTCCGTTGAGGATGGATTGGTATTTAACAGGTATCGGACTTGAGGAGGCAATACCGTGATATCGGGATCATTGTAACTGGTTTGAGGAGGTAATACCGTGATATCGGGATCATCGGAATATACCAGGTAATTTTCCTCCAGATAGACAATGTCATCTACTTCTGATACGGATGTAACAATTCCATGTAATGATTCAGAAGTCCATTCACTGTGGGTTATTGAGAAGGAATCACCCTGCCCTGGCTCAGCAATGGTAATCTCTTTTATTCTTCCGTCAATTTTTTCAACATCTTTCACGCAATAAGATTTGATTCTCCTAAGCGAGGTATCGGTAATGTTGGTGACAATGGCATATTCTTCTGTTTCCCCAACTGTATTGCGATCAAGATTATCTGCTTTCGGTTTCTTTTTTCCTGTAAATGTGTATTCAGTTTTTTCCGGAGAAAAACAAAGGATAAGATTATATCTGTTGTTTGTTTGATTCAGTTCACGTTTAATGTCTGTGACTGTTACTATAACCGATTGTTTATAACGGATTTTAAGAATTTTGTATCTGGAAATATTAATATTATAATCATAATATTTTGAATCTATTTCTACTATAAATTGTTTCTGATTCTCCTCCATATTTATTTTGACAATTTTTAATGGAATATTGTTAGAGCCGTTACTTAATGATATTTCAGTAATTGTATCCGCTATAGCCTGTGTAAAAAGCACACTATTTGTTGCTAATAAATATATCTGTATTTGCCTTGGGTTTATCTGATCCCGTTTCGGGTAAACTATCAAATCCATATGCAGAGTCTTTGCGATCTCAATACGGTCACCTTCAATAAAACCGGTAACTCGAAACGAAGTGACACCATCTTCTGATTCTGTCGCAGATGAGGATCCCTGGCCTGCAATTGTTTCAGCTAACACCATGGTGATTTCTTCACCTTCACTCTGAAAAGAGACAAAAGAGTGATCAGGATAAGAACGTTTGGGACGAAGGAGTTTAGCCTGGTTGACCGAAATCTCGAGCATCTGTACATTCGACTGAAGAGATACACTGTGCACATGATCTACTTCACTGATACTTTCTATTACCTGAAATATTTCGGACTTGTACACGTTTCTTCCGAACTCCCATCCTTGTTCGTCGAAACCACCATGATTTGCATGGAAATATCTCCTGATCCTTTTGTCGACAAGCTGTTTTACATAAGCCACATCGCCTGCAGAAACCGAGAATGCAGTGATCTTAGCTTTTACTTTAACATAAAAAGGTGCTATGAGGTTAACCGGAGCGGGAGTGCTCCAGCACAGGTTTGCTGCGTACCGGCTCTCTAGATAGCATGTGATTGTGTCAAACAGATCCATGGAAGGGACAGGACGTATGTCATCACCCACAGGTACAATCAGAGCTGTCACCCAACCCGGTTTCTTTATTTTCATGGGATCCGTTATTGGTAAACATTTTACTCTGGCAACCTTATCGGAAGCACTTTTAATAAGTGCCTCGAAATCGCTCGCCGTTACAGCCCGACCACGGTTGCGTAAAGAATAAGTCGCCCGCTGTTCGAGCATTTCGTAAGTTTCCAGTTCGGCGCCACCTTCAGCAGCTATGGGATTATTTACAGAATCAATATACGGAATCGATGTACACAGTTTTGTAAGTGAACCTGCCTCTACATTTCCGGAAGCACCTCCACCAAAACGGCAGAAATCGCATCGTATGGAATCTCTTCCCCGTGGCGGGATCATTCCATTTTTGCCATCACCGAACAGTATCACATTTTTTGATCTGTCTATTACATAATGACGACTGTCTGGAAGCGATCCATAAAAATTATCAACCTGCTGCCATCGAATCCATCGCTCGGTAACATTACCCAAAGCATCAACAGTTACATTCTCGACTGCATCCGCACCGCATTCCTCCATTATTTGCTGTGCCTGTTCATCAGATATCCCGGTCTCACGAATCGATATGCTGCATTCATCCAGCAATGATGTAACTGGAATCGGCACCTGCTGGGAAGGTGCTCCTGTAGATGAACCCCATATCTGTTTTTTAATGGTTGTCTGATGACGAGCCCAGACTGCATTAAGATAAATACCTTTTACCTGTGGTATAACAGGGAATTGCCCTTCGATAAGACGTGCTCGTATCCAGTAAAGTTGTTTACGGAAACAAGCCACCGGTTTTGCATCTTCGGGTATAGGACACTGAATGATTTCACGTCTGGTCAGATTTCTGGTTGGATCATTAACCGCTATCTCACTCCATTGATCCCCGTTCCAGTATTCCCAAATGATATTAGGTGGAGAAGAGTGAGGTGACCAGATCATCGATTCCCGGGCTTCAAGAGGAAATAGAAGAGAGAGTGGTAGACCGGAAATTGATGAATTGAATGCCAGATACAGTGCATTTTGAATTTCGGTTGAATCTTTTTCATAAGTGATAAAAGGATAAATCCCTTTTTTGTCCTCACCAAATTCTCTTTCAATTTCCCTGAAAAAGTAATTATTGTATGATAACACCGTATTAACCGGTTGTGGCTCCATCTCAAAACTTAATGTCAGAACTCCAAATACCGGAGGTGCATAAGTTTCGGATATATGCATATATATAATTCTGTCATTAACAGATAGTTTCTCTACTGTTCCATCGCTAGTAATCTTCCCTAATTCTCCCTCTTCGGTTTTTGATGTCAGATAATAACCGGGAATAACCCGTTCTTCATATGTTGCGGCCCTTCCATAATTACCGGCAGCAAGACGAACCCGGATCCATCGGTTTTCATTTCCATTTACCATTGATACAGGAATATTGGGACACATGAATTTTACACAGAATTTTCCCTCTACTTTTCCGAATTCGGGATTTTCGTTGAACAAATCTCCAGGATTCGATATACAATCAAAACCTTTAACAACATTAAATCTGTTCCATTTTTGATTGTCAAAATACTCCCATAATAGTTCGATCCCGTTTGCTTGAACTTTTTCTATTCCATTTGAAATTTCACATTCAATAGTTACTATAGCGCCTTCTTTTTCAAAAACAAATTCATTTGCAAGATAGAAAGCATCGGATAATTTAGGACGATCACCAAAGGGATAGAAATCTTTGGTACAATCCAGTTCTATATTGTTGTAAAAAGTTTTATCTGGAAGATACTGATTACCATCAATCTCCTTCTGTGCAAGCTGTGAAGATGCCTTAATACTCTTTATTTTGGGGAAAGTGATATCAATAAGTGGTTTTTTTAACTCTGCAATAATCCAAGGTGCCTGCCACTCCTGCACAGGTGACTTTTCTGATATAAAGCCTCTCACCTTTTTGATAGGTATCTGTGCAATATTTTTAAATACCAGTCTTGTTTTTCCTTTTCGAAGAAGATTGATTGCTTCCCATTTTTCTGGCTGGTCCCCTATCACTGTTCCGTTTTCATTAAGAGCTATTGGGGTGATCCTTTGAAAATCATCTGATGTTTCCTCATAATCAGAAACTGGTTTGGCATCCTTCTTTGCTGCATCTTCTGTAAACGCGTACCATTCTATTAAATTTCCCCCATCAGGCCCCAGAAATGAAGGTATTACACCTTTTTCCTCGATGGTAATTTCCAGGGTAATGTCACTGGGTTTATCAAAGCTGAATAATCTATCATCCCCGATGTAGAGACGATGAGGAATCAGTTCCTCTCCAGTGAAAAGTTTATGAGGGATACGTTCCTTGTTTCCCAGAAAATTTTCTGTATGATTAGATGTCCTGTCATAAGATGCTGCGATGCTGCGGATATCGCACAACTCCGGAGTAACTACGGTCAGCCTGTTTTCGGTTTCGAAAAACACCGGTTCCCCATCAGTACCATTGCCGGTTACCTGTGTCGATTGAGGAACAATAATCCAGTTCTGTCTGGCTTTTTTTACAGGCTTGAACTCCAAAGCAGTACGAGCTGGCCGGGGTGCATTAAGTGTAAATCCCAGAGTTTCCAGAAATGCCAGAAAATTCTTCCTGGCCGCACCATTTATCTTTCCCAGGGTAATTTCCATGAACCGGGAAAAAATATTAACAACCGCATTGAGCTTTGGATCCTTGAGAATGCTCTCATCGGTGGGCCATAAACCGCCTAAATAGCAATTGATGAAATAACGCATCTGAGAGGCGATCTCGGTCCTTCTACGCTGGTCAATTTGCGGGGTTTTCGGACGAATTGTCATCCATTGCCCCTTTCCAGATAAAAAGGATATACCAGATTAGCCTTCAGGTTGGAGGAGCGGATCCGGTAATTGATTGTTATGAGCAATTTATTTTCCTCTTTTGAATCGCTTTTTGCGACTACATCAAGAACTTCTATACGCCGCTCCCATTCCCGCAACGCTTCCTTAATATGAAAAGCAACCAGCGTCCTTGTAGTTGCATTATTGACTTCAAATACCAGCTCGTTAATACCACATCCGAAATCCGGGTGCATTATCCGCTCACCCTTAGCAGTTCCGAGAATTATGGCAATTGATTCCCTGATCTTCTCTTCATTTTCCGAATCGGCAATAAAAGATTGTTCACTATCATTCTGAATAGTCGTTTCGGTTTGAATGGGATATTTCCATCCTTTACCCAGAAAATCGGTATCCATTCATCCTCCGATCATCACTGTCCCCACCGCAATTACCGTCCCAACAGGCAAATTGCTTGGATCGTTGCAGGTTTCAGCTATATCTCCATTACGAGCGGCTGCCTTACCGTTTATCTTTACTGTTGAACTACCCATTTTAATAATTGCTTTGTTTGAAGGTGGCGACTGAAACGGACCGCCCTGTGGAATATGTGATGGAGTATTGGTAGCGGTTGAATCCACCGTAGCTGCAGGCATACCCATTATATTGACATCACTGCTCAACCCGTTGTCAATTATCCCCAGAAAAGGATGTGGAAGGGGAGTAGGTACCTGTGCCGAACCTGCCGGTATCATAACAATATGAATATCGGTCGCACTGATTTGATCATTCTTTTTGGCTGCAGGCTGTCCCATAGTTTTATTCCTCAGTTAATGTTGACTGTAGCTCCCTTTAGTGTCATCGTTCCCGATGCTTCCGCCTTTAAATCTCCATCGGCCTTGAGATTTATTGCAGTGGCAGTTTTCATCTGGATTTCATTTGCATCCACCAAAAACTTGCCGTTGGGGCATATTATCTCTATGTCCGCATCGGAAGTGATGGTCACTTTATTATCTGCCGTATTAATGACAATTGAATTTGCCTCGCTTTTATCAACTATTTCTATTGTTTCTTCGCCATCTTTATCATTAAGCCTGATAACATGACCACTACGAGATTTTATGATCCGGATATTATTTTCCCCGTCGCTGTTAAGTTGCGGTGGAGCATCCTGTCCATTCCAGAGCGATCCGATAATATATGGCATACTCAGGTCTCCAAATTCAAATGCAACCAATACTTCATCGTCAACTTCAGGAAGAAATACTGCTCCTCTGTCATTACCTGCCATAAAGGAAACCACTCTTGCCCATTCAGATTCATCATCACCGCTCAAGCGAGGGATTTTAACCTTTACCCGCCCCAGATTTTCCGGATCCTGATTATTGGTAACAATTCCGGTAACAACACCGAAAATTGCTGTATTTCGGGCCCTTTCATTTTTGAGGAGGTCAATCATACTCATATGCCAGTTCTCCGTACCGAGAAGACTGTGGTATATCCTTCATCAAAACGGTAAACGTGTTTCGAACCAACGATGTAATATATACCGCTGAATTTATCACCCAGCCCAGTAAATTCAACTGTTTTACCCCGGCGAAGAAGGGGGTTACCGATAGTTTCCCCTTTCCCTTTTATGAAGTTCATGAGCTGCCTGTTGTAAGATGCCTTTGCCTTTTTTTCAGCATCCTGGACATCTATGATGATTTGATCGATAATCGCATCATTAGATGGACCAAAAGATTCCGACCAGGCATATCCGCTTTTAGCACCCCCCATTAGAGTACGCTCGCTGCCACTTCGGGCAGTGGCGGTTATCTCCTCTTTTTTGGCTACATCCCAACCACGCACTTCAATTTCACCCCCTTTGGGAAGCGCTGTCAATTTAGCACTGAATTTCACCAGATCAATTCCGTATGCCAAAGAAGCAACTGGTTCTCCATCAACTCCGGACCGCTTAAACATTAATCTGTTATCCTCTACTATCAGTTCATAATCTATCTGGTTTGCGCGAGTCAAAAGGAAATCATAATTGCTTATATTATTCTGAAATAAATAGGGATGTATGGTATCGGTATCATCCACTTCTGCTGACATTCCAGCATCCTGAGCGAACTGAGATGCCAGATCGCTATCTTTTATCTGCTGAAATGAGCGTCTGTAAGTTCCAAACCTCATCCGATGCATAAAATCAAATCCGTGAAGCTCTAGAATAGCCGGATTATCAAAATGAGGTTCAATTGAAACAATTTCTCCTGTTACTATTGATTGAGTTTCATTTAATCCCATTTCTATTTTAATTTCATCCCCAGGCGAGAATGAATTCATATCGATACCCCGCCATTCACCTTGCTCGATATCCTGCATACCTATGGCAATTGAAAACATTGTCGGTAAATTTATCTCATCTTCAACAATCACCGAATAGATATTCGACATAATATCCGGTCCAAGTTCCACTCCATCACGGAATATTTTCACTGCTCCTGCATAAAAACTTTCATTCGACACTCAAAACCTCTATCTGTGGATATCAGGAATCACTATTTGCCGTCCGAAATCCTTTTCACCTGGAAAGTCGAACGGGTTATCGATTTTGTTTTCTTTCGCTATTATGCGCCACAAGTTTTTATCATTCAGTGCCTTGTAAGCAATCAAATCCAGACGGTCACCAGCTTTCACAATCCAGAATTTACGGCATTGTTCTCTCCCGTTGAGGTCAGAGTACTCTGTCGGAGTCATCGCTGCTGTTAATGTTATATCAAGAGTTGCCCTTACCGGAATTCCTGTCGATAGAAACATTGTGAACTTCTGAGTGACTTTGGTAAGCTTGCCTTTGTAAGTGAACCCACCCCATATAAAAAGACACGTTTGAGGCTGGGCAATTTCCCTACCAGGTTTACGGGGTAACAATAATCCGGCAATGGGCTCAGTTTTTTCCCTGACATCAGTTCCCTGTTCGTAAGAATCAAATAACAGTGACACGCTAAAATCAGCAATTTCCGCTTCATTAAACTGCTGCCTTGCGCCACTTTCTCCTGTTTTTGACGTGGCAGTAATAGAATATTCGGTGGGATTAAACATAACTTCATACTCATTACCCTGGTCAGGTCCATCAATTACCTTAATCTTAGCTTTTGCCGGATGTTTCTCTGCCATGGTTTATTTTGATTACCCTTTCCAGCTTTTCTCCAGTTCGATTCTCTTCTCGAACAAGTCATATATTTTATCTGCAATTTTCAGTATTTCCCTGTTCACAAGCGGTTTTGTCGAAGCTACCGTTATTTCATTTTTGTTTTTAGCATTCGTTGAAGGTGTTTCCATTTCGCCAGACCGGAAAAGATTTACATGTTGAGAACCCTTAATTGAGACATCGTGTATTGTACCGGGAGTCTTTGCATGCACCAATTCCGTATTCTGATCCCTGACTCCCTCGTATACTTTTTTCGGCAACGTAAGATCCGCTGTATTCCATCGGTTTCTGTCAGAATAGCGAGAAAACGAAAGGGCTGTAAAACCTGAGTCAACCATGTGAAATCCACGATATTTCTTTATCATCAATTTTTCGGAAACACCTGGCCTTTTCACAATTATTCTCTTGTTTTGGTGTTTATTAGAATCAGTGAGTGTAAATACAAAGTACTCATCAGCAGATAATCCCTTTTTATTAATATTGATAGATGTAACCGATCCCATCGGATGCATAGTATTCCTGAAATTCGAACCTTTCAGTTGTTTTTCAGCATCATCCGTAAAAGGTTTTTCAAGTGATAACCAGGCAGGCATTTTCTTTATCTGGTGTAGTCGTGTAATCAATGGCTTTCTGTAATACATCAGTTTGTTAAAAACGAGACAATATTTTTTTTGTAATCGTTCAATACCTGACTGGATTCTTTGTGAAACTTTTAGAACATGAGATCGTCGGATTTGCTTTGATCCCTCTTCTGAATAAGTAATATCAATTCCTTTAATATTTTTCTCTTCCATTTCGGTCAGGACACGTCCATTTAAGATACTATGGAAGATATTCGGCATAGGGACATCAATGCCAGAGGTGTTTGATTCTTGCAAATCATTTCTATATCGGTTTTCTACAACAAGCATCTGCTTGTTTCTAAGTGTTGTGTTATCCGACAATATACTCTTTTTAATCAATGGATTTATTATTGAATATCTGGAGGACAGCTTTCTCACGAGAATATTCTGTAAGAGAACAGGGTTTCGGGTAAACAGATATGAGGTTTCTGGATTGATAGCCGAAGCGTTTGATTGTATCGAAGCAAACAATTGATTCGTTTTTCTAATAGTAAATACTTCCAGGGATGGCAGCCCTTCACCAGATACAGGTCTCCGACCATTCATCCGTGATTTGTTGTCGGCACTGAAACCTCCACAATTCAATAAGGCTGCTGCATGACTTTCATGAATTAAATCCAGTGCAACTCTTTCTCTTTTTCCTTTTCCGGATCGACTTTTCCGGCTGGTTCTTTCCTTACCTTTTTTTTCAATCTGAAATGAGGAGGTCAAATAACGGTTTTCATATAACCAGTTACTTAATTGTATAGTTGAGCTGATATTTTGATTTTCCTCAATTTTTTCCGGGTATTTGCCAATTATGCTCTTTATAAACACCAGAGCAGGTACATCGGCACCTTCACCTCCCCAATGTTTCATGGCTGACATTGAATACAACGAATTACGCAGCGAATGCTTTAAAAAGGTATAAAAACAATTAATACTATATCGGATTAGCTGCATGGTCATTTTTTGAGCTCCAGTCATCCGATATACCAGTGGCTTTGCAGAAATAACCCCTTTACGGGTTATATACCGAAGATAAATCGAGCGCGTAAATTCCCATGTTATGAAAATATTTTTCATATAAAAACCGTTGAATCCGTTTTCAATGATTAAAACTTTGCTGTTTTCTAAGGCTTCTTTTATTCGTCATTTTTGGGTAACGGAAACATGCCCTCATGTACCATGGTTATTGATTCCATTGCTATTGCGCTGGAAGCTGCATTGAAAACAGGACCATCCCATTTTATTGGAAACGCATTTCTAAAATTCCATGTCCGAACCGCGGTTTCATTAGCATTCTGGTAAGAACTGTCATATAAATGGATCGAAACGTTTTTGCGCTTTATTTTCCCTCTGATCGTGTCACAATACCACGCATATAAAGTCTCTGAAGATAAAATTCCTTTTTTCATGACAATGTTACCGTATTTTGTACCTTTAACAAGCATATGTACAGAATCGTTCAAACCTCCTTCTTTTAATGGTTCAACTTCTGTTTCAGCATTAAGACCAGTAATTTCACTGAATCCGGCGACTTGAATTCCGTCAATTTCAAGCTTGAAATTGTATGCGCTAACCGGATTATTCAATCTATTTTGGTTATTCCGGGATGGATCACTCATCAATGCATTTCCTTCTATTAAACGGTACTGCTAATAAATCGATTCCAGCGGCACTTCTCTACTGTCACGATTCTGTAATTTATGTATCCTGCTCACCTCCTCACACCACCTCCTCCTTTCCTCATGGTCCAGATTCATGATAGTGTCGTGTTCCCAATGAAAGTAATATGCCAGAAAGGCTACCTCCTCGTAAATACGATCGAGGGGGTAGCCTTTTATCCCCCCAATGAAGGGACCTCGATCTCTATACTATTCTGGCATTTCGGACAAACTACCTTGGCGATATTCGGCTTACTCTGATTGATCCGGTTATATAGATCTTGTAAATAAGCGAAATCCGAAGAATACAGGTTCTCGATTACCTTGGTTGAGAGCATCGGAAGTGAACCAAGTTTAGTAACTACCCGTGACAGCAGAATGACTGACATATAGGCAGGATTCTGCTGTACACGAGGATCTTTCATAGGCAGGATTTCATCAGCAGCGGTTGCAAGTCTCATCTGCCCCTCCTTATGAAGCGTACCATTCTCGTCCAGATACCCTTTCGGGAGGGTAAAATTATACTCTGTTTGTAAAATACTCATGAACCACTCTCCTACATTACTCTTCTAATACCTTCGTGAACTAATTCCAGAACTTCAATAACAACCTCGTTACCCTTGGCATTCATGTCTGAAGGATCGTATTTGGTCGGCCAGGCCTTTGTGATTTCCCAACGTGCCTTGTCATTTCCCTCATCATCAACAATCGTGATTGACACGCTTCTTCGCGCTCCACTTCCTTCAGCACCCGATTCTTCAATTGCTCTTTTCCAATTATAAAGTTCCATGCTGTCGGTCACACCACGTTTAAGTGTAATGTTTCCATATTTTGTCAGTCCCGAAAGCTTTCGGACATGAAGAGGATCATTGCCTTCACGATACTCAATCGCATCGGTTGTAGAATCAGCAATTGTGGCTTCCGAGAAAGCAGCGCTGGTTATATTGTCTATTTCTACTCTAAATCTGAAATTTTTGAACGGGTTCATCATCTGTCTCCTGTGAATTCATTTGGTAAATAGTAATAATAAGGTTTATGCTTCCAGTACTTTTTGCTGAATCCTTATAATCACGAATTCGGCCGGTTTCACCGGAGCTATACCCACTTCAATAATCAACCGTCCGGCATCTCTAACCGAAGGCGGATTATTTTCAGCATCTACCTTAACAAAGAAAGCTTCGTCCGGGGTACTTCCAAACAGTGCTCCATCCCTCCACACGTTTGTCAAAAAAGCGGTAATGTTTCGTTTAACCTTAGCCCAAAGCGTTGGATCGTTCGGCTCGAAGACCACCCATTGCGTGCCCTTATAGATAGATTCTTCCACCATAAGGAAAAGTCGCCTGACATTTATATATTTCCATTCGGCATCCACAGCAACCGTTCGTGCTCCCCAGACAACAATTCCAGCTCCTGGAAATTGACGAATAACATTTATACCAGGGTTATTTAAAAGGTCATGTTCGCCTTTGGAAAGTACTTTTTCAAGATCACGAGCCCCCCGAACCCTTCCTTCGGAAATGCCAGCCGGAGCTTTATGAACCCCCCGGGCAACATCGGTACGTGATATGATTCCAGCTATTGATCCTGAAGGTGGTATAAGCCTGGTTCCTCCACGAGGATCCAATTGATCATTTACAGAAATCCAGGGATAATACAATGCACCAAAGCTTGAAGAATAATTCAACAATTTAGTTTCAAGGATTTGAGTCGGTGTCTGTTCTTCCATTGAATCGGCTATAAAAAAACAATCCCCTCGGTTTTCACAATATGTCATACCTGCTGACATAATTTCGATTCTGCCTTCACCATCGGGTATCGCTACAATGTTTATATCGTCAACCACATCAAATGCATGCAGACCCGTTCTGGATGATTCATCACCAATCAGATCGGATACTTGTAGTACTCTACTGTTTCCATCATCTCCATTGGCAAACACAGCAACACTATCGGGACCACTGTTTTTGGGCCTTTTCCCTGATCCGACCACAGTCCCGTCATTCCACCCATCCACTTCAATTTTTATATATATCGACTCCTTATTTACCCTATCTTCAACTGAATCCATTTCCAGATTGTCAAACACTTCGACATCGACCCATATTGGTACATTATTTCTGGTAATTTCCTTTTGAACCGAAAGCTTAAATTTTAGCTTTTGAGGATCGTTCGGAAGATTATTGGTACCATTACTAATATAAACACGATATTTCTTTGCCCAAGTCCCTGGTGTTTTAGGTTCAACCAGCATGGATGGGTTACCATCTGAGTCGTATAAGGTAATTGGATCGGCCTTTCTTGCGTCCGGGACATTTTCAGTATGCGTGCACGTTCGCACAACCCAGCATTTTGTTCCTCCTTCATTGAAAAAATGAAAAACAGCCCAGGGAAGAAGTCCATCGGCAATAATGCCTCCAAAGATCTCCTGATACTGTGTCCAACTCGTTATCAACTCGGCTTTATCGATAGGACCCCGTTCAGCTAATCCAACAAATGCACCTGTTGAAGTTCCAACACTCTCAATCGGTTTTGAACCTGAAGAAACCTCTTCAACATATACTGCTGGTGATAGATATTCTGGCATTGATTATCTCCTTTTTATCTTAAATGATAAAACTTATTGCTTATCTTTTTCTTTGGTCGTTGAAGGCTCTTTTTTTACTTTTTTTTCTTCTCCCAGTATAACGACATCTCCTCGTTCGATTAGTTGCTGTAACATGGGTGATTCATTGATATCCTTCTGATCCACTTCCCGGATCCCTTTAGCAAGCATTACGATTGATTTGTTCTTGCCAGGGATAGTAATTCTCCGATTTAGCTTACTTTTAATTTTCATCGGACATCTCCTTTATAAGGTAAAAAATGTTATGATAAAGTCCGGTTGCATTTTACTTCATACAACTTGTAATTCTATAGTCACAACAGGAAATAACGGATCCAGTATACTAATATCTATATCTTGACTCTCCTGCATATATCCGATTGCATCTGCTGTTACTTTATATATTCCGGCATCCAAATCCATATACATGAAATAACCACAATGATGAATAAGTGGCATTTTTGAATAATTTTCAATAGTCAGGGTACACCTGCGATGGTCAAGCATCTGTTTTGTCTGCTTATCAACCACCTTTACTACAAGCGATAATTTCCTTACCCGTGACCCCATCAATATTCCCTTGTGCACCATCCACCTCTCATTTACCTGCAGATGGTTTCCAATAAGTATTCAATTCCTCGCTGGTTACCCGTGTGATAGAACGCAAAGGTTTGTCCGAAGGTAGCATAACTGGTGTAAGTTGATAACACAAGGAAAGTTTAAAAGGTTTATTTAAAAATGTTCCCCATAATTTGTTCAAATCATCCAGTGATAAATTAACAGGTACAACATAAATTTCCGTATTGAACTGTTCCAGCAGATTACCTTTCAGCAGATCACCCTTTAAAACCGAATTATCATACATAACTCTTGCCAGTTGTTCGGTTATATTAAGTTCAGTTTCACGTTGTTTGGCATATACGGTGAAAATGTAATTAAGATCCACCGGTAAATGAGGGTGTCTGATTTGACGCTCACCTATTGCCATCCCATCTTCATTTCTGAGATGAGGATTGATAGAGATTTGATAAAGAAAAATGGAGAGCCTGGTTGCTGCATCTTCACTCATCTCTCCTGGAGAATCAAATCTGATTGCATCGACTGCCCTAAGCTCATCAATTGATGAACTGAAAAGTTCACGCAGAGAATCACCAATATCCCGCAAAATTGTTGTAACCAGATTCATACTAATGCTCCTTTGATGTCATTGAAAGATGTTTTAACTTCAGAAATATGATCTTGCAGCCAATCTTCAATTAAAGCAAAATAGGGTTTGAAATCAGCCTCGAGAAAATCCATACCTGCTTTCAGGTATTCTCTTTTCGCCATCACCATAATGTGCTGCATGGAAATATTGGTATGTTCCACAGCCGCCAAATAAGCTGCATTAATAACTATATTTTTAATACTTCCTCCCGATAATTTGACCTTTTTTGAAAGAAAATCCCAATCTATATTTTCAGAAAGAGGTGCTTGCTTTGGAAATGTTTTTTGCCAGATAATACGCCGTTGCACCTCATTGGGAAAAGGGAATTCAACAACGTATCTAATCCTCCGTATAAATGCCTCATCGATATTTTTTCGCAAATTTGTAGCTAATATTGACACTCCGCTATACTCCTCCATCCGTTGGAGCAGATAGGCGACTTCTATATTGGAGTAACGGTCATGAGCATCTTTGACTTCAGATCGTTTCCCCATTATCGCATCAGCTTCATCGAAAAACAGTATTGCATTATTGTGTTCTGCTTCATCAAAAATCCGGGAGAGATTTTTTTCGGTTTCTCCTATGTATTTACTGACCACCGATGATAAATCGATCTTATATAAATCTACCTGAAGTGTGTTGGCTATTATTTCGGCTGCCATCGTTTTTCCGGTTCCGGAAACCCCACTAAAAAGTGCACTTATCCCTTTCCCCAGAGAAATTTTTTGTTCAAATCCCCAATCGGAAAAAACTACAGAACGATATCGTATGCTATTGCAAATATCCCGTAACTGTGCAATTTTTTCCTCCGGAAGCACAATATCTTCCCACCGATATTTGGGTGTCACTTTATGGGCCATACGCCCCATTGCTGCCGAGGAATGAATCCGACATGCAGTACAAATATCCTGATAACTCACTTTCGGGTTTTCGGATGACCTTCTCCTTGTTAATCGCTGCGCAGTTATGGCCGCATCAATAATCTGATGACGGTTCAACCTGAATGTTGATGGAACATGGGCAAGAATTTTCTCATCCTCTTTCAGCAGATATCCATTCAACTCTCGTTTCCAGAGCTCAATCTGAGAGGATTCCGTAGGCAATCCCAAAACGATTCGCTCAAACGTACCAGTTTTCACTAAACTGCCAGCTTCCCAAGGCAACTCCCCCTGAATGAAAGTAACAACCCCGAAAGATTCCACAGTAGCAATTATCAATTTGATGATAATACTCTGGTCTTCAATATACTTCTGAATCCATGCATCCCAGTATATCGCAGCATGTAAAATCAAAGCTTCACGAACGATGTTTTTTACTGCTACAGTATAATCACCACCATCCTGAAAAGGATCACGGTTGACTATTATTATTTTCCTGCCTTGAACTGTACACAATGCTTCTGCCACTCCCAGTTTGTCCACCTGTGATGGTCCCTCCAGATATATCACTTGTGATTTACCTTCTTTATAGGATTTTTGAGCGACAGTGATGTTTTCATATCCCTTCGGATCCAATCCAAGCTCATCGATTTTCACCTGTGGTTCTTTCAATACTGCGAAGCTACACATGGTTTCATCTATTCCGTCGTTTCCAAGAATATAGCGAACAATTCGTTCGTCGACTTTTATATACCGTGATGAGAACGGTGTATACTCTCTGGATGTATCAGGAAAGATCTGGAGAAGATTATAATGGATAAGAGGCGAAAAATTATGAAAAATATCGTGTGATAATTCTGAACAGTTCAGTAGATCTAACAGAGTACAAACCAGTTCAACTGTTGGAAGTTTTCTTGTAATGTCATCTTGAATATATGCATATATTTTTTCGTACTTACCACTCAGTTCGGGAGCAAGTGCAATGATCAGCACGATTATATGAGAATCCGTCAACTGAAAAATCGATTTCAAATTATAAAGGCGGTT
>JAAYPC010000348.1 GCA_012519985.1 Fibrobacter sp. | reverse complement strand
CTGGGAGTTCCGTCATGAGAAAGACGAGGCAGTGCTCTCCGCATGGGCGAAACACTTCCGAAATCATTATTGCCTGGATGCTGAAATCGATTTCCTGCGGGGCAAACGCCCGCGACCGGATTATCTGGACAATATCAAGTTCCCGTGCAAAACATCCAAACTCGGTCCAGGAATCCGAGCGGGAGATTTTGGGGAAATCCTGGTTTCCGATTACCTGCAATGGCTTCTCGGTTACTGGGTGCCCAGAGTACGGTGGTCATCGAAGGTTGTTCGAGATGAGTCGCCCAAGGGCAGCGATGTCATTGGATTTCGATTTCATAAAAAAGACGGCGACGCCTCCACCAACTCAGCACACCTCCGCCCGGTACGAAAGCAACTGAAAACGGTAATTATATGAGGAGTAATCATTCCTGAACGCAACTGAATACTTCCAAGCCATCAAGCGTATCAAGGCCGAGATCTCTCAACTTGAAACCATGCTTGCCTCCAAACGATGTGAGCTGGCCAAAATGGAATCTGACAATTCCACTTGCTCAGCTTTTCAGTCATCTACAGGTGTGTATAATCATTCATCTCCTATCGAAAAGGTCGCCCTTTTTAGATCACTTTTTCGCGGTCGTCCAGACATCTACGCTCGCCGGTTTGAAAGTAATAGAACTGGTAAGTCAGGATATCAGCCAGCTTGTGCACATGAGTGGAAACGCGGTATTTGCGAAAAACCCCGAATCAAATGCGTCGACTGTGAACATCGGCAATTTCTTCAATACAGCGATGATGTAGTGAAGCATCATCTAATGGGAGAAGAACCGTATGGTAAATCTGTCCGTCCTTTTGTTGCTGGGATTTATCCGCTTCTGGCAGATGAAACGTGTTGTTTTCTTGCTGTAGATTTTGACAAAGAGCAGTGGATGGCAGATGCCGCTGCCTTTATCGAGACCTGTTGTCAAGAAAATATACCGGCCTCACTGGAGCGGTCGCGTTCGGGCAATGGTGGACATGTGTGGATTTTTTTTTCAGAACCTATTTCGGCCCGCATGGCACGTAATCTCGGATCGGCATTAATGACCAAAACACTTGATCGACGCCCCGAAATTGGTTTAGACTCCTTTGATCGTTTCTTTCCTAATCAGGATACCTTACCAAGAGGTGGCATAGGAAACTTGATAGCATTGCCGCTTCAAAAGAAGGCGCGAGAGAAAAACCATTCGGTGTTTATAGATACGAAGTTGCAGCCCTATGCGGACCAATGGGCATACCTTGCCTCGGTTCAAAAAGTGGAAAGAGTTGCAGTCGAGCGAATCGTTCAAACGGCCCACCTGCATGCGGAAATCCTGCCGGTTAGTCTTGGTGAGGGAGAGGAGGAAGAAGATGCTGAACCTTGGAAGATTCGACAGACGAAGAAATGGCCGCTTATCGATGAGCCGCTCCCAAAGAGAATCGATGTCGTTTTGGCCAATCAGATATTCATCGACTCGACTGGTCTTCCCGCTATCTTTCGGAACCGGATTTTGCGGTTGGCATCGTTTTCAAATCCGGAGTTCTATAAGGCGCAAGCCATGCGGTTGCCAACATGGGGAAAGCCCAGAATTCTGTATTGCTATGAGCAGTTTTCCCGTCACATCGCAATCCCAATAGGATGTTTTGACGATCTAAATGTCTTATTTGCGCATTATAAAATTCTCCCGATTTTCAAGGATGAACGTACCAATGGGGTGCCGATCGAGGTTTCATTTTCGGGAACTTTATATCTCGAACAAGAGGCTGCAGCATTGAAATTGGTTTCTGCTGAAAATGGCATTCTCTCGGCTACGACTGCTTTCGGCAAAACCGTGGTGGCACTCTGGTTGATCGGCGAAAGAAAGGTCAATACACTCATACTTGTCCATAGGACGCAACTTCTTGATCAGTGGGTGGAGCGTATTTCCCATTTTTTGGGAATTCCCAAAAAGTCGATTGGTCGAATCGGGGGAGGTCGTAAGAAACGTACCGGCCTAATCGATGTCGCCGTGATTCAGAGTGTCAGTCGCAAGGGTGCTGTTGAAGAATGGGTCAAAGAATATGGGCAGGTAATTGTCGATGAGTGCCACCACATCTCGGCACTCTCTTTTGAGCAAGCGATGCGAGCCTGCAGTGCCCGATATAAAGTAGGTCTTTCAGCGACTCTCGCCCGCAAGGACGGTCAGCATCCTATCGTACTGATGAATCTTGGCCCGATTCGCTATAGGGTCAATGCTAAGAAACAAGCCGCAGAAAGGCACTTCTCGCATACGGTGCAAATACGGGAGACCGGATTTTTTTGCGAAACAGACTGCAATGCAAGCAGTGCGATTCATGAGATCTTTCAAAAGCTCTGGGTGAATGAAGCTCGAAACACATGTATCATTGCCGATGTTCTCGATGCTGCAAATCGGGATCGTCAGATTCTTGTTCTCAGCGAACGTACCGAACATCTTGAAATGTTAAGATCACTTCTGACCGATAAAATTACCAATCTCTTTGTTCTCAAGGGTGGAATGGGCAAAAAACAGGTTAAGGCCGTGATGAAGGAAATAGATCGTGTCACTGAAAATGAAAGTGTTGTGATCCTCGCAACAGGTCGTTATCTTGGTGAAGGATTTGACCTGCCATGTCTGGATACTTTGTTTTTGACATTCCCTGTTTCTTGGAAGGTAACCATCGCACAATACGCTGGTCGTCTGCATCGGGAGTATGCCGGGAAAACGACTGTGGTCATCTACGACTACGCGGATATGCTGGTTCCCATGTTGGCACGGATGCATTCCAAGCGGTTGAAGGGTTATTTGGCTCTTGGTTACGAAATTGAAGCACAGAAAAGCAGCTTGGGCTATCTTGAATATGGAAAAAATCATCCGGGTAAATAATCGAGGAGTTGTGAATCATCTACACGGCCACACGCCGATTTCTTTGAAAGTCCGGAGAAAACTGTTTTTGTGAAATGGGGGTTAACTTCGCTTCAATGTTGGACTTAGGTGTCAGATAAACGATAATTTCCATAACCCGTGAATTTGCAGTATATTATAAACGTAAGTGATATGCGGAGCGGTTTTAGAAAATTAGAACATTCCCTCCATCCTTCGCTCGGGAAAACAGTCCTCTGGTTTTCCAGAGCGAAGGATGCCCACCGAAGCGTCTTCGCGTAGGCGGGCTTTATATTTCCCGAGCTACGGATGGCGGGCCTCTTTCAAACAAAGTTATTTTTCGGATAAGTTAATACTTGTATTAGATCTTCGCGTCTATGGACTATTTTCTCCTTGAGCTTCGGATGCTCACCGAAGCGTCTTCGCGAAGGTGAGGCAGGCCTCTTTCAAACAAAGTTATTCTCCCTGATAAGTTAATACTTTAGTGTTACGTCTTTGCTCCGGAAATCTTTTATCTCACAAATTTCGATATAATATTGTGCCTTAGATGTGGTTCACCGAAACATCTTAGCCGTCGGTGGGCTTTGTTTGTCCCGAGCAAGGAGGGAACCTCCCATGTACTACACTTACATTCTTCAAAGTCTTTCTCATCCGGATCAGCAATATGTTGGTCATACCTCTGATTTACGTAGACGCCTATCAGAACATAATGAAGGAAAATGTATTTCTACCTGTAAATACCGTCCCTGGAAAGTAACCACCTATATCGCTTTCGAGGTGATAGAGAAGGCACGTCAATTTGAAAAGTATCTGAAAAGCGGCTCGGGTCATGCATTCCGGAAGAAGCATTTTTGAGGTAAGTTTTAGCAGTAACGGTAGTTCGTCTTATTGCATTGTATGTAATTCTGCTGTAGTGTTTTCGTTAAAGCGGTGCTTCTTACAAATTGCAGTAGACTGTTACTGTTTGGGTCAGCCTGCCGAAGCGTCAGTTGCAGATGATTTGACAAAAATGTTGTGAGACAATAAAGAGGAGCTCTATACATTTCCGGATTAGGAAGATCTCACGTAGAGTAGCTCCATCCTTGCAATATCTGCAACTCCTTAAGGTACTTCAAATTCAATTAAAAATTGATTGCTATAGACGACACCAGAATACGATATTTGTCTGCCCGGTATCAAACAGGAAAGCAGGTGAATTGTGCCGCTCAGCCAATCTGTTAAAAAATCTCTCTACGATATTAAGAAAAGGCCTCCCGAAAAACTGGATGTTCAGGTACAAAAAATTCATCATGAGGTTTTTGCAGAAACCGATTGTTTAACGTGTGCTCAATGCTGCAAAAAAATCACTCCAATTCTGAATCGCCATGACATTATCAGACTTGCAAAAGCTGTAAGAATGCGTCTTGTTGATTTCACTGAAAAATATCTGATATTGGAAAATGATAACAGCTATGCTTTCAAAAGTATACCATGTCCTTTTTTGTCTTTTGATAACCAGTGCGATGTTTATAATGATCGTCCAACAGCATGTCGGGAATATCCTCACACAGACCGCCGTCGTTTTCATCAATTGATCGATCTATCTATCAAAAATGCTGAGATCTGCCCGGCTGTTGAAAATATTCTTGAGAAGCTTGTAAGTACTACCGCAAAAGATCTGGTTTTTAAAAGAAGGTAATGGGGAATAAACAGCCTTTTCCAGATAAGAAGCTGCTATTCCCATTATTTCAAACTATCTTATGAATAAAATTGGTCTAACCTAAATTCCACAGTTGAGGTGGATGCAGACACATAAGATATTGAGATGATAAGCCTTGAACGTGGTGAAGGCCTTATCGACAACGTGATAAGGTCAAACTGCGTGAATGGTTTAGGGCCTGTCCGCCGAAGCGTCTTCGCGAAGGTGAATGAATTGCTTTCGGGTTGCTTCGCTTCGGGTAAGGTGCCTTTCCATTGTTGCGCTCACAAGATGATCAAATGCTTCGGGAAGCTTTTCAGACAACACTTTAATCCCTGCTTCTGTAGCTCCACCTTTAGTTGCAACACGATCTATTAGTTCCGATGTAGTCTCCCCATTCTTTTCCAATAGTTTCAATGTACCGGTTACTGTTGATTTAAACAGATCGAATGCTTCTTTGTAAGGAAGATTGCTATTTCTGATAATACTCCTGACATATTGATCCAGTAGGTAAGCAATGAAAGCCGGTGCACAACTTGTCAAATTGGTTCCCACATTGATTTCACTTTCCTCAAGCTCATAGATATCACCGCTTTTCTTCAAGAGATCACAGATAAAATTCCTGTCTTTTCCCTCGACTTTCTTGTTATGTGTTATCAGTGTAACCCCTTCACCGATTTGCGCAAGCATTGTTGGCATTATTCTGGTTATTTTGCAATTGATTGCTTTCTCAACTGTTGCGATCTCCAAACCTCCGGATATTAATATCAGGTGTAGATCGGGAGAGGAAAATAATGAGATTTGATCAATGACAGTTTTGACATCTAAGGTTCCGACACAGATGAAGATTGTCTTGCATTTTTCAACAATCTGACGAATATTATCAACTATAGTAATAGAAGGATATTGTGTTTTAAGGGTATTTAATTTTTGAATTGTCCTGGTAATGACATAGATTTCGATCTCTTTTGCAGCACCACTCGTTAACAGACTATTTAAAAGCACACTTCCCATTTTACCATAACCTATAAATCCTAAATTAATCATATTCCTACCTGCTTTCTTTTTCTACTATCATGCATGTAGCATCTGGATAGTGTAATTTTCTCCTCGTTATCAAAAGCTTGATTTGTGAACTGAAAATTGAATTACTTACACAAGCTTATCCATCGTTTTAAATCTGAATACAGCACATTCGGATATTATTGTATTCAGCTCATTTCAAACATACATTTTAGATCTTTCACCGAGAATAGACCGGTTAAATTCGTCCAAAACAGATGTAGCTTTGCGCAAATTCAAGGTTTAATAGCTATATCTTGGCTAAAATAGCGACTGATGATATTTTAGGATAAGCGCTTATGATAAAATAACGTTCTGTCTAATTTTAGGATATGGGAAAATTATGCATCGGGGTCTTCAAGGATATTATAAGACTATCTCCACCGGTTGAGGCATTTATTCCAGTACCACTTCCAACTGATGTCTGATTCATAGGACAAACATTCTGCTGTAAACCGTATTCCCTGCTTTCAGTGTACAGATGTACATCCCGCTTCGGATAGTTGCAGGAATCCGGTATTCATAACTGGTGTTGACAGGCAGTTTACCTGTTCTGTACCTGGCAACAATTCTTCCTGACAGGGAGTGAATTGTAATCTCAATATTTCCTGTTACCGATGATTGCTGATTGAAAATTTTAAGAACAGAATTTCTGACTAACTTTACTGTAAAGGATGTATTGCTACAGTTTACACTGAGTTCTTTTTTTACAGATGAGGTCAGGTTATCTCCTGATCGCACTATGAATACCTCAAAAGACTTTCCCGGAATATCATCACCAACAATTGCATTTGGAAATCCTCTGGGCTGTGGCGGAGGTTTTATTCCCATGGGCAGACGCAGTGGCTCACCCTGGTACTTACCCTTCAAAACCGGTTCTCCCCAGATATCAAAAACACTGTGGACCGTGAAATATGTGCCTGATGCAATCATGGTTTCGAGATTTACCGGTACAGAATCATCATTGTTCCAGTTATATACAATTACATCTATTCTGTAAGGATCATACTTGTTTGAGTGCAAAACCGTTTTGGTATCGGTTGGAAGCCGGTTTGAAAAAGAATTATTGGGGAAATCGGTAGGTTCCGGTCCAATTACAGCACCAAAGAAATGGTTTCCCTCTACCTCGGCATTTTTCCATTGCCCCTGAGTAACCGCATTTCCAACTAAATAGTTGTCTCTTATTTCAATGAATTCATTTACTACTGTACCACCCCATCCGAAGCGGATACTTCTGGCATTGGGATGTGGCACCCAGGAGTAGTTTTCTTTAACAATCGCTCTGTCGACTGGTTTCAACCCACCAATCAGGAGCCCGTCAGACTCTCCCAGAGTGGAAGAGCCATTAACCGATGCACCGGTTCGAAACCAGATGTTTCTCTCAAAATTAAACCCCTGAATGTCTCCATTTTCAGTATAGGCATGAATTCCAAAACCATACCCAAAGAAAATGATGTTGTTTATTATCTGTTTTGTGCCGGTTTTATTCTGGGTGTAGATAGCATGACCATGCCCCCGATCTTCACCCGCGGCGCCATTGTTGAAAATGATGTTTCCATACAGTTCACTGTTTATTGCCGGGCTCCAGAACCCTATTCCCTGAAGATTATTGTGGATTACAGAGTTTATCAACTTTGAGTTTGGCGCATCAAATCGCACACCATCGACCATATCTGTTCGGTTCTGAGAGGTGTTTGTTATCTCAAGATTCCAGAATTGTACCCATTCACCCATTATATGAAGAGCCTGGTCTCCGCTTCCATTTTTACCATCAATTGTAACCCGAGTTCCAGGTTTTGCGTAAAATATTACAGGTGAGTTGGAAGTTCCAGAGATAGTGCTTACAAATCTTCCCTCATATACACCTTCTTTGAGCATCACCAGTTCACCGGGTTTAACCGGACCTGAAGAGCTTAAGGCAGTAGCAAAATCGATTGGGTCATCTTCTTTCCCGGAAGCATTACTTCTACCCAATGGAGAGACAAACCAATCGGCATGAGAAAAATCTACTCCGGTGCTCCAGAGAGGAAATGTAATACACAGAACAATAAATGTTAATCGTTTATACATCTGTAGCTCACATTGAAGAGTAAAATATAGGTTTTATATTCCATTAAAATAATACAACAAAAAAGCAGGAAAATGTTCTTTATATTTGTTTTAGATGCACAGTTAGTAATTTCGACTAATTTTCCAGAATTCAAATCATTTAGCAAGTCCTATGGTATCCCAGCCATTTCGAGGAACCTTCCATGGTTCAAACCATTTTGTCGAGTCCTCGAGTATCCATGTCAATTTTGTCGAGTCTTCGATTACCCATGTCATTTCAACGAATCCTCGAGGAGAAATCTTTTAAATCTACTTCAGCATAATGCCTTCGCTCAGACAAAGCTTTCCTGAAAAATGATAAGAGAAAAGATTTCTCACATTCGTTCGAAATGACAAGTTGAGGAGGGGAGTTCAAAATGAACGAGTAAACCATCATTCTCATTTTAATAGGACAGGCACTAATATTTTCTTTACTTCCTTTCAATAACCCCTCCTCCCAGAACCATATCACCATCATAAAGTACTGCACTCTGGCCTGGACTCGCACCACCAATCGGTGCATCGAATTTCAGGAGAAGTTTTGATTCTGAATAATCACTGATTGTGCACTTGTAAAATGGTGATGAAGAACGTATCCTGCAAGCAGCAGCAAGGGGGAAGGGTTCAAGCTGGTTGAGGTTTCCGATAACTATTTCGCCTGTCTGCAGCTCGCTACTGTTTCCCACGATAACCGCATTATTAACCGGATCGATTTCGACAACGTAAAGAGGCTCTTTTGAAGACACACCAAGGCCTTTGCGCTGTCCAACTGTATAATTCCAGATTCCGTTATGAACACCGATCTTTCGACCTGTGGTATCGATGATATCTCCGTGGCACACACTGCGAGACTCGGTATTGATGAGAGTACGATAATCTCCTGAGTAAAAATCCTGGCTCTCGTGTTTGTCCCAGACATGAATTTTAGCTTCGTAAGCAATCTGCCGAACCTGCTTTTTTGTTAAATGACCGATTGGGAAACAGGCCATGGACAGTTGTTCTCTGGTTAACCTGTGCAGGAAATAGGATTGATCTTTTTGCAGATCAGCTCCCCGGTGAAGATGTGGTTGTCCAGATTGATCATGGATCAGTTGTGCATAGTGCCCTGTGGCAAATTTATCGATATCAGAAACATTATCAAAGAGCAGTTTTGGAAGCAGACCGAATTTTAATTTCTGATTACAGTAAACACATGGATTCGGGGTAATCCCTGATAAATAAGAATCACTGAAATAGGAGATTATTTCCGACTGAAACTGGGTAGAGCAGTCGATGAGGTGAAGAGGAATGCCAATTTGATCACATATTTTACTGGCATCTTCGATACAGGTTTCTTCTGGGCCAAAGCAGGCATCACGTTCCGGATCACACTTATGGTCGGCAAAACGTTCATCCCAGATCTTCATCAT
>JAAYPC010000347.1 GCA_012519985.1 Fibrobacter sp. | reverse complement strand
GGGGAAAAGAAGATGTCTTCAATTAAGGAATATTTTAAAGAAGAAGGTCGCAAAGAAGGATTTGAACAAGGACTCAAACAAGGTGCTGAACACTGGTTTAAACATGGTATTGAGCAAGGATCTATACAAAGTACTGAACAAATCGCTTTAAACATGTTAAAAAATGGAGAACCTGCAGAAAAGGTTGCACTATATACAGGTTTATCTATCGAAAAGATTGCTTTTCTTAATAAACGAATAATGAAAAACGACGACTGATTTTTTGGAAAACACACAAGGGTTACTGTTTAGAGGGATAAAAGTAAAGGGTGATAAGAGAATCACCCCTGGACTTCTTGTGCAGGTTCTTGATCGAACGATTTTAGCAGTTGGATAAACGGTTCAGCGCGTTCTTGGGAGAGCCATGTTTTTTGCACTTCGAGAAGATCTTCAAGGCCAAGTTTTTCGATTGAATGTGGATATTTTTCACAAGCTTTTTGATATGCAATTAGTGCATCACTGTCTCTTCCACAAGCTGCAGTGAATAAATTTACCATAAATGGTGAAATGCAGAATATCTGATGGCAAAAAATGTGGCTATAACAACTAAACCGGAAAAATAAGTACTAATATCAAAACAATATCTAACCAAAAGTAATCTTAACGAAATTTCTCTACGAAGAAATCGGAAATGTTAAAACCCCTTATTCTTCGATGAACCTTGTTTGACAATATAGTACAGTCTATTTAAAGCTGCAGGCTTTACAATTATTATAGGTCACAGGGCATAAACCCCGTGACCGTTTTTAAAAAGAATCACATATTGATTTGGCAAAAGAAATTACCCGGCAACCGTTTCTGTTTCTTCCGGTTTCTCTTCGCTATCCTGATCTTTATCAGGAGTTTCAGACAAGCCTGCACTCCTGTTTGCTTCTGCGATAATCTGGTTCAAGGGAAAGGTTAGTTCGGTAAAAGGGCTTTCCCCCACTTCTATGTTATATCGGATATGTTCCATCAGAGCGTTAAAATGCAAATTTAAGCTACGATATGCATCTATACTCTTTTTTCCATCCTGAGTACTGAGTTCTCCGTCTTTTTTGGAAACCGTCTTTTCAAAATCATCCTGGCTGTCTATCAACGCCTTAATCTCTGCACCTATTCCAAGAGTGTTAATTGCCGAAACAGCCTCGGGTCCTTCAAGTTCCTTAAACAGTGCTTTAAGCAGGACGTTTTCTCTGGAATAACTCTGGTTGGTGACGTTCTTTCCCAATTTTCTAAAGATATGCAGCAACACTTCGCATGCCCTGATTATATCAGGATTTTCAGAGAGATTTTTTTTACTTTTTATCAGGTCAAGTACTCCTGCATACACTGCATCTCTTTTTTTATCCTTTTCCAAAACGATTTTTGTGTAGCTGCTGGCTTTCGACCGTGTAGTAGCCTTCTTGATATTTTCCTGTTCAGTATCGATTCTGCTGAGAACCTTACTGATAAACTCGTTAGATGATAGAACCGGAGAAACAGTATTAGTGATACGTGAAACATAGCTGCTCTTCAGTCTGGTTGGCAGACCGCTGTAATTGAAGGACAATAGAGATTCGGCCATAATAAAGCCTCCTTTTTAAGGTGAGAATAAGAGAATAGAAATAAGCCGGCCAAAACAAAGGAAAGAGAGAACTGGTGAGAAATAACGGCCGGATTTTGTAAGCTTATTTGTTATATAAATCATGTACCTTCAAAATGCAAGAACTGTAATGATAAAAGGTATAAAAATAGATTTATAATACCAAATCGGAAAAATTGAAATCAATATCAAAACAATATCTAATCAGAAGTAATCTGAATAAAATATCTATACTAAGAACCGGTAATGATTAAAAATTCCTTAGCCAATCATTCAAATTCCAAAACAGGAAAAGAACAGGAATGGAGGTCTCTTTCGGGACACTACTTATCTGATTAGATAGCTGAGTGGTTACAGGAATTCTACTCCCACTGAAGAGACAGAGGAAAACCAGCTACCTCAATTAAAGTAATTTTCATCTTTTTCGTTTCAATTTGGCCAAATTCCTTTT
This sequence comes from Fibrobacter sp., assembly GCA_012519985.1. GTDB lineage: Bacteria > Fibrobacterota > Chitinivibrionia > Chitinivibrionales > Chitinispirillaceae > JAAYPC01. The sequence goes on along the minus strand of JAAYPC010000347.1, from coordinate 33,991 downwards.
AGTTAATTACCAAATAAATTGTATGATATCAGTTTTTCCGCTGAATCGGTAGCTCACAAAATGTTTGATGGTGTTTCATCTGATGAAATGCTACCTAACAAAAAATTTGGTACCTATTCATTCGCTTGAATGTATGCAAATTTTTTGCATGGTAACAATAAAGCTGATTTGTGACCAGTCTGCAAAATATTTGGAACCTATCTGGAAGATGAAATCAGGGCAAATAAAATATTTGGTATGTATTCAGGTGCCTGAATGGCAGGTAATTTCTTGTTTGGTAACAATTGCGTGGATTGATCGATATCATACAACTTTTTGGCATACTCTCAAGCCGATGAATTGGTACCCACACAACTTATTTGATTGCTTTCAATTTGAAGAATCCAATCTGCGACTTTAACGAATTGAAACCAGGTTTTTATTAGCTTTAATCTATAAATTCCCTGCACCCTCCCTATGGCGTTTTACTTGAGGTTAGCCGCTAATTTTCAGGTTCATGGCATTCCTCTGTCCCCAAACCCTTAACGAAGAGCCCTCCCGCAAAAACCAAAATTTATAGGAAATCCGGTAGATCCAGACTCTGTCTATCAAATATTAACCACTCCTTGCTGCCGCCATCTATGCAATCTTCTGAGCCAGAAATTGTGTGTCATATCATCCATGGTTCCTCTTCGTAGAGTGCCATATTCTCCTGAACACGATTACCACTCGCTCTTATGAATCTGTCATTCTCCCATTTTGACGGATTGTTCTTTATATAATTCCGTATCCTCAATAATTCTTCCTCATTACGGATGATATGTTCCCAATAATTTCTCTGAAATAATTTTTTAGGAAACGGTCGCCAATTATTCTCTTTCACCCCGCGAATGTACTCAACTGTGACAATTGATGAAAATGCCCCTAAAATGTCGCCCAATGCTTTCCCCTTCGGGGCAATGATTTGCAAAATCGCATGAAAATGGTTGGGCATAACCACATATTGATCTATCCGTATATTATCGAAACGTTCCGGCAATATTAACCATTGATGTTCGACCATCTTCCCGGCATCATTCAACTGCATTTGACCACCGGTTACTTTGCCAAACATATAATAACGATACTGTGTACATAACGTAGCAAAATAGTACCCCGGTGACGAATAGTCATATCCCTTGAGGCGGATCGATCTTCGGTGATGAATTGCAGGGTTGTATTGGCTTTTCGGATTTATCATAGTCAATCTCTCCTTTCTTTTAAGAAGTAAACTGTTTCAAGGAGAAGATGAGAGTTATGAGTTTTTTTTGAGAATTTTTGAGAATTTTTGAGATTTTTTAGATTTTTTAGAGATAATTAAGAGAAAATTAAGAGAAAATTTTTAGAGAAATTAATTGGAGCAAAAACTGGAGCTTCTTTTAGAGTCTTCAGTCGGGGCAACCCTTGTGGTTGCCCTCATCTTATTCTAATATTTTAATATTCTCGAATTGAATTTTTGAAAATATTCTTTCTGAAAAATATTCTTTCTGAAAAATATTCTTTCTGAAAAATATTCTTTCTGAAAAATATTCTTTCTGAAAAATATTTATTTATAAAAAATTTTTTTATAAATAAATGGGGGCAACCACAAGGGTTGCCCCGACTGATTCTAGCTTTTCTCAAACAGTTATTCTCAAACAGTCTTTTCTCAAACAGTCTTTTCTCAAACAGTCTTTTCTCAGACAGTCTTTTCTCAGACAGTCTTTTCTTAACAGATTCAGAATTCCAAGAACAGTTTCTTCTCAGAATTCCAGATTCTTAGACTTTTACAAGATTAACTATACAGTCCACCAGTTTCTCCATAGAATCAACCGAGCACCATTCCGATCTGCTGTGGTGATTACCGCTGCCAGTAAAGAGATTGGGAGTAGGAAGTCCCATGGCTGTCAAACGGGATCCATCTGTTCCCCCACGGATCGGTTTCCAGAATGGCTCAACCCCGCTCTCTTTGACCGCTTTCCATAATCGCTCGGTTACATGGGGATATTTAGCCAGCTCATCAGCCATATTACGATAGGTTTCAGTTATAGTCAGCCGGATTTCTGTATCTGGAAACAACTCCTTTACCTCTTTTATAATTGCTTCCAGAATTTGTTTCTGTTTCTTCAATCCTTCTGTTTTAAAATCTCTGAGAATAAGCTTTATCAATGAAGAGGAAACATCCCCCTGTGCACTGGTAGGGTGAATAAACGGCTGGTAACCATCGGTGCTCTCCGGAGCCATCTCCAGCGGAAGCCTTCTGACAATCTCAGCCATGGCTCTGATTGAATTAACCATAATCCCTTTTGCAGTCCCAGGATGAATATCCCGGCCAATAACTTCTATTATAGCTGCATCTGCTGAAAAGGTTTCCTTATTCAATTCTCCGGTAAAACCACCATCAACGGTGTAGGCGAAATCTGCTCCAAACTTCTTCAGGTCAAAATGATCCGCACCCTGCCCTATCTCTTCATCCGGAGTAAATGCAATCTTTATTTCCCCGTGAATTATGTCCGGTTTTTTCACCAGATACTCGATTGCGGTCATGATCGCAGTTATGCCAGCCTTATCATCAGCTCCCAGTAGTGTCGTACCATCTGAAGTGATCAGAGTGTGGCCAATGCAATTTTTAAGTTCCGGACACTCCGATTCACGCAACACCACTCCCAGGCTTTCGTTTATGATATGATCCCCTCCCCGGTAATTCTCGATCACCAGGGGTTTGACATCTTTTCCTGGTAATGATGGTGAGGTGTCCAGATGAGCGATTAAACCGATTTTAGGAGATTCCTTTGAACTGTTTGAAGCAACTGTAGCCATCACATAACAAAACTTGTCCACAGTCACATCACTGAGTCCCAGACTTTTAAGTTCCTCAGCTAAAATGTTGGCCAGATTAAACTGTTTTTCAGAACTGGGAAAGGTAAATGATTCCGGATCAGATTGAGTATCAATTTTTACATACCGGCAAAAGCGATCGATCAGTTTCTGTTTCATTTTTTGGCCTTTTCAGAGTGTATAACCGGTTTAAAGAACACTTTCTAAATTCAATGTAATTAGCCTGATAACAATAACTTGCATAAAGTACAAAGCATGCTTCATTTTTATAGTTCGATGTAATTAGCTTCCATTGAATACAAAGCCAGGGTGAATCGAAGGGAACTTAGAAACACTTGTACCTCCCAATCATTTTCCCCAACCTGAAATGTAGAACTGGAAATAAACTACTGGAAGAGTCAATTACCCGGGCCTGAATGTGAAAATAAATGAAATCTTTTCACCGTTGTTTTTTATTGTTTTTATTCTGCGTCTTTTGCAGTATGGCGAAAGACAGCAGTTGGCACTATTCAATCGATGGAAATTTTCTGATCACACTTAATACTTTCAGTGACAATTGGACAGGCTCGAGTGCAGGTTCGGTCATCTGGGTTTCGAAGCTTCATGGGATCTGGAAACGCCAGCTCACTAGCTGGATATTATCTGAAAACACTCTGAAACTGGCCTTTGGTCAAACCAGAGTACAGGACAAAAAAAGTAAAAAATGGTCATCACCAGAAAAATCATCAGATAACATAAATTTTCTGTCACTTTTAAAATTCAATGTCGGGGGATTTATCGACCCATACATATCCTGGAGTCTTAACAGTCAGTTTTTAGATAACCACATTGATTCTCATGTTGTATATATGAATCCGTTAGAGATTACTGAAAGCTTCGGTCTTGCACGTGACCTGATAAAAACGGGAAATGTGTTCTGGAATTTTCGCCTGGGATCTGCATTACGGCAGAAGATAGATATGAATTATTTTTATGCAGGTGATTCAATAAGACCGGGATACTTTGGAACAGATATTATTAATGATGGAGGGGCTGAACTATTTTCTGAACTTCGGTTGCGAAGCGGGAATTTCTTCAGATTTTCAGCAAAGCTGCGCCTTTATCAGGCTTTTATAAGTACTGTAGCACTAAAATCCTCTCTCAATGATTTCTGGCGTTATCCGGATATAAATCTTGAGTGTTCTGTTAATTTGAATATAACCAAAAATATTCTATTTAATTACTACATTAATGTAGTTTATGATAGAGAAACCAGCATAGATGCAAAATTTAAACAGTCGATGGGTGCAGGATTGGGGATCAATTTCTCCAGCAGGAAGAAAAAATAGTATCTGCATCGGTTTTAGTTTTTTCGGTAGAGAGCATCAACTTCTACCTTACAAAGTACCACGATTCCAGGGTAACAACTTGAATTCAATAGAAAATTAAACAAGCACCAGTGTAGTATTTTTAAGGAGGAGTAATATGTATCAAAAAAAGGAGTATATCAAAATGGAGACAGCGATCCGTTTAAAACAGAAAATCAATTCAGAAAAGTTAGTGATCTCTTGCCCTGAAATAAGGAAACTTATCGGGCAGGAAGTGGAGATTCTGATTCTGGTAAAAGGCAGTGTTGATGAGGATGGGGCCCCGCCCAAAGCTTTACAGAACTCTCCTCATATAGCCGGTTCGTTGATTCTTGATCAGGAAGCAATGCGACAGATGCTTGAAAGCAGATTCAGATAGACCTTCAGCTTTGAGATTAGAGATTTTGGATTTCAGTTTCAAATCTGGAAATCTTTAATCTCAAATCTGAGATCTTCATTTGGTCCTCTCATTTGTACTTCAGTTTAAACCCGAGAATGATGATTGCAGAAATCAGGGTCAGCAGGTTAGACAAGATTACCGGCCATTGTTTCAGATAAATCCCATAAATCAACCATAAAAGAACTCCTATGGTGAAAAGCAGGAACATCCACAAAGAGATGTCTCTGGTAGAGCGGGTTTTAAAAACCCGGATGACCTGAGGGAAAAATGAGATAGTGGTAAATGATCCGGCAATCAGGCCGATGATAGTAACAAAATCCATGAAAAGGGGCTCCTTTGATGATTGGGGCGTTTCGATTAAATAATTTGATTATTCACTTCTCTGAATTTAGTATTTGCCCCTGATATGTTTTCAAATGGATGAAATATAATTGGTAAGCCGTGGTTGTTTTTGTTTACTTCGATTCTTGTTACAGAAAGATCGGATCTGGGAAGAAATAAACTGTAATTTTCATAGCTGTTACCCCTGCTTGAGAGGCTGAGCTTTTTTTATTTCTCCGGAATTGATTTTTTAAGAACGGAATGTATTTTTAGCCATTGAATGTAAAATTTAACATTTTTTGTCGTCCAGGATAGTTCTGAAATAAGCTGTAAAACTCAGTCATTTCTATATTATAAAAAGGGGCAGGTGCATGTTTGGATGTCATATTGGCAAACTCTTTCAGGTAACAGTTTCGGGTGGTTCGTACCAGGAAGGTTTGACTTCGGTTGTTCAGGGAATTCCTTCAGGAATGCTTATTTCAGAACAGGAAATTTATGGTGATCTGCTCCTTAGAAAACCGGGTGCAGATGAGCTTTCTTCTCCACGAAAAGAACCTGATCTGCCTGTAATCTACACAGGGCTCAATTCTGCTGATACCATTGAAAATGCCGGAAACGAAAACCATACCAATGGAACCCCTCTTACCATTCTTATTCCAAATCTGGACAGACATTTTATTCATATTAAGCAATACCAGGATACCAACAGAACTCCTCGTCCGGGCCATGCCTCTTATGCATCCTTCATGAAATACGGGCCTGATGATGATTCCATTGGCGCCGGAATTTTCAGCGGCAGATATACTTCTGCTATAGTGGCTGCAGGATTTATAGCAAAGAAGATTCTTTCATATTCGGGAATAAAGGTGTTTGCTTTTGTAAAAGAGATGGCTGGGGTACGCTGTCCTGAGATGGACTATCAGGTTATACAGGAAAAATGTGATTCATATAAAAAGATGCGCTGTGATCACGATCCCTTTTATCAGGAAATCTATGCAAAGAACCGTATCAATATGTCTATGCGTTTCCTGCAAAAGATGAGTATCTTTGCTCAGATCGAACAGGAAATTGATGCTATCCGGGATAAAGCACCGGTTATGGATCACCAGAAGATAAGAGAACAATACGGTGTGCATGCTGTTGTCAATTGCCCCGATATTGAAATAGCCCAGGAGATGGTAGATGCAGTTAATCGGATTTCTGCTACTGGAGATTCTGCAGGAGGAATCGTGGAAGTAGTTGCCACAGGAGTTCCGGTTGGACTTGGCGAACCGGTTTTCGACAAACTGGATGCAGAATTAGGAAAACTGCTTGGACTGGGAGCGGTTAAAGGGGTTGAAATCGGCGCAGGATTTGCGGTTAAAGACATGACCGGATATCAGTCTAACGACCGTATGCATTCTGAGAATAACAAAGTTATTTTTGATTCAAACAACGCTGGCGGTATTACTGGTGGATTAGCCACCGGTCAAAACATCATAGCCAGAATTGCAGTCAAAGGTACTCCTACCATCGATAAGAAACAGACTACGATCGATAAATATACCCTGGAAAACAAGGAATTGGCTGCGATAACTCGTAGAGATCCGACTATAGTGGCCCGTATCTGGCCAGTTGCAGAAAACTATGCAGCTATAGTATTGTTGGATCAGCTTATTGCTCATTATGGTTATCAGACGCTTAGAAAAACCATTAAATAGGTTTAGAAGCTGAATAATCTTTTCTGATCTGATTTTCTTTTAAGGCCGGATTATTCATTAAAACTATTGAACAAAGCGGATGAATGAAATTAATATCAATGATGTATACAAAATACTATTTTGGGAGTATGTTTTAGACCGCAGCTATTTTTGATGCATAAGCGATGAACTGCAGTGAAGCGTTTCTGCACTAAATCGGGCACAAAGAGTTGCTAGCTGGAAGGGTAGTTGTATGCGATTTATTTATGCGTTTCAATTGATGTTCTTACTTGGTTTCTCCTCAATACCACTCATTGGAAATCAGTTCATTTTTGCTCAAAATGATGATTTTGATATTGAGACTGATGACTGGCCTGATTTCTCAGCAGATGAAGTGGGAGATGAGTCTTTCTCCGAACCAGTAGAAAGTACACCTGTGAGTAAGCCGGAACCGGTAGAGAGTAAAGTGGCAGAACCGGTAAAAGACGTGCAACCTGCTGCATCACCGGTTTATTCCAAACCACCGGAGCCTGTCCAAACGCAGCCATCGTATTCATCCACCCCTGCCCCAGAGCCGGATAAAACTAAACCAAAACCTGTGTACCAGGCATCAGTTTCGCAAAATATTAAACGTGCAGGCCCACCGCTTATGATGATAGCCAGGCCTACATACGCCCCCTACTCCAGTGAACAAAAGACCATGTATATATCTGCCATTGCAGAAGCATATTTTCATTTCAAACTTGGAGCGCTCACACAAATCCAGGTTATTCCGCAGGAAAGAATAGCCAATCATGTTCAATATTTCAGAGATTTTTCCCGCCGTATCCCCAGAGCTTCCTATATCGAAGCTGCCAAAAAGCTGGGTGCCACATATCTCATCTACCATGAATATGAACCGCAAGGGAAAAAAATTCAATATGATCTTGAACTTTACTCAATTTCTGACAACCAGAAACTCTATTCTACAAAAAAGGAAATTGATCTTGGCGATTTTGAATCGGGGTTGCTTGAGTGTGTAAACGACATCGCATCAACTATCGTACAATCGATTCCCTCAAGTGTTAATAAGGTTTTTGCTGAAGATATTCTGGGAAACAATTCCAAAGCTATCGAAGCCCTTGGAGCGCAAATCGCTGCAGAGGGTGATTATTCCAAAACAAGGGCTGAAGCTGCAGTTGCCGGCTATGAAAAAATCTGTAACCAGAATTCTAAAATGCATCTGGCAGCATTCGTAGCTGCTAATGCTTTTGCCAGAGCTGGCCAGTTCGAGAAAGCAGTAAATTACCAGAGAAGGCTCATTTCTACTTTTGGTAATGGGTATCCGGGGCTATATCTGAAAATTGCCAATTATTACAAAATGCAAAAAAGCTATAATGATGCTCTTGATGCGGCAGAAGAAGCCAAAAGACATCCTGATCTTGATCTTCCTGCCAGCGCAGTTATTGCAGGTATTTATGAAGCCAAAGATGATCTGAGCCGGGCTCTGAGTGAATACCAGACCATTCTGAAAAAAGGTGGTGAAGATGCAAATATCTATTTTGATCTGGCTCTGGTAAGCATAGGTCTGAAAAACATCGCGCAGGCTAACAACTATCTATCCAAGGCAGCAAGTGCCGGGCGAGAACTGGACAGAAGTGACTATTACGAACTTGGTCTCAGATATGTCGAAATGGGAGCCAATGATGAAGCTATCGATGCATTTAATAACAGTTTAGGTATTCAGCAGGATAACGAAGATGCCTGGCTTCAACTGGCTCAGCTCTATGACAAAATGAATCGTCAGACCGATGCTGCTGAATGTTATATCAGTCTTTTTCACATGAATAATTCCGCCAATAAAGATTATCTGGTGAAGGCTGGTCTTATCTATGAATCGCTTAACATGCCTGACCGGGCCAAAGATGTTTATGATCTTTACCTGGCCAGACAATATAATAATCCTGAAGTGTCGGTTCGGTTGGCAAAAATCGAGGTGGCTAATCAGAACTGTAAACGTGCTATCGATCTTGTCAACGGTATCGATACCAATTCGACATATGGATACGATGTGAAAAAAATCTATGAGTCCTGCAAACATGAACGCCGTGTTGTGGTAGTAAACAAAGACGATCCTGCACAGAAAGGATGGGCAGCTCTATTTGCCTGGAGACTGGGTTCCAGTCTTCTTACTGCCGCTGGAGCCGGTACGGGCTTCTTTTTCAATAAAAAGCTTGAAGATGTCAACCAACAATATAATGATGCCAAATATCAACCAACTGTTATGAATTTAAATAGCGACAGGGAAACATACAAAACCGTAAGAAATCTCTGTTATCTGGGAGGAGCAGTTGGCCTTACCAGCCTTACCGCTTCAATCGCTTTACCAATTATTTCCCGGAAGTGAGGTATTTATGTCGTTGAATACAAAAATCATCCTTTTTTTGTCGTCTCTGGTGATATTTATCGCCAGTTGTGCTAAAGTTGAATATACCAACCCTCTTGATCCTAAAAGCGAAAACTATGTAGGACCTGATTCCTCTGCAGATGATGACGGTGATGGTATCGCTAATTATTTTGACGAAGATTCAAAGTATGTTAAAAAGGATAAGGATAACCCTGTCATTGAACTTCTGGGAAAAAATCCTGATACTCTGAGATTTAAGCTAAGTGAACGGGCTAAATTCGACGAGAAAAAAGAACAACTCAAAAAAGATTTTAAATGCTATGATCCATCGGACAAAACCGTTGACAACAGCGATGTAGTAGTCGAGGATAACGTGCCATTTGTCGCTGGGAATAACTACGATATTAAATATTCTGTCTCTGATACTTCTGGTAACTTTACCAGAGTCATCAGAAACATAGTGGTCATAATTCTACCGGAAGATGATACAACGCCACCAACGATTTCTCGTAATTCATCACTGGTATCACAAGATAACACTGTTGAAGTTACCCTGGGTGACAAAATTTTTGACTTTATAAATTATGTCAACATCTACGATGATGATAATTCCGTTTTCAAGATAGGTGAAAATGTCACTCTGGAAGGTGATGACAAATTAAATTTGAATAAAGTAGGTAAATACCCGGTCAAATACACTGCAAAGGATAAATCAGGCAATAAGAGCAGCATTACTATTTACTTTGATGTAATAGATGATGGCGGCAATCATTCTGATGCACAAATTTTTATCCAATATGATGGAAAAGATATTCCTGATGGCTATGTTTTTGAATACACTCTTCCGGATGTCTCTTTTGATCTTAAACTTTTAACCTGTAAAGCTTATGAGATTATCAATAATGAGCCTGTCGATCTTCCGACAGAACTCGACTGTGATTTTGTTAACAATAAAGCAGGCCAATATCATGCAACATTTTCGGTTATAGGTAGAGATGATGTAGATCCTAAGTCTGTCTTCATAATAATTTATGAATCCGGAACTACGATATGTGATACCGCAATCACTCTGGAACTTAAAGGCGAGTCTACAATTGAGGTGAAAATAGGGGAAGAATTCAAGGATCCAGGGTTCACCGCCACTATGAGTAAACCAAAAGAAATGGATGTCTCCAGCAAGGTAGAGGTTAATCCTACTAAAATTGATACTAAAAAAGAAGATGTAATTAAGATCTCCTACGAGATCAAATACTGCGATGGAAATAAAACTATAAGTAAAGAAAGGACTGTGAAGATAGTTAAATCGGATAATGAGGATACTACAGCACCAGAAATCAAACTCAAAAAGAGCATTGATACTGTCACCGTGGGGACCAAATACAGCGAATATAAATCCAGAGACACTGGTAATACGGTAACAGATGATGTGGATGGCAAAATAAGCTGGAGTAAAGTAGAAATTGATACGTCTGGGTTCAAAACATCCGAAGCCGGAACTTGCTCACTGGTTTACACAGTTAAAGATGCAGCAGGAAATAAAGGTAAAGCAGTGAAAAAGATCGTTGTGATCAGCGGTTCAAGCGGAGGCTTACTGAATAAATACGGCGTGCCTAGTAATTCTCCATTGGCCAACATGGAAAGCATGACTTTTACTACAGTAACTGTTGAAGGTTCAGGAGGACCATCAACCAGCAATATTCAGCACCTCAAAATCAATTTTAAGAATGATCAATGGGGTGATCTATGGGAATTTGCTATACAATTAAAATCTGGGAATCCTACCCATATCAATCTTATTGAAAAAGGAAAAGATAATTACAAATTTAAACAAAGTAATCCAGAAATGAAATTAAGCAGCACCGGTATTAACGGTTTTGATGCTGAATACTACGTTGTCTACACCAATAAAAAATTCGTCTGGGTAGAAAAGACTGGCAAATTTGCCATAATCTGGGAAGAATAAATCACCAATGGGCAGGGATCCTCCCCTGCCCGTTTTTAGCTTCTGGAACTTATATACCTCTGCAATTCCCTCATCGATTCATTTAATTTTCCTTCCACTATTTTCAGATAAAGCCAATTAATTGGCCTGTTGAAAAGACATTTCTGCTTGTAATAGATATTCACACCGTTTCTCCTGGGTACTACCCTGTATTCTATTCTGATGCCTAAAACCTGAGGAAAAACAGTACTGTTGTGATTAAATCTAAGCATTTCGATTACGACCATGTCTTTTTCTTTCAGAAGAGTTCGTCTGTAAACCGATCTGCTGGAATAGATCAGATATCTAAGATAAAACGATACCAGATATGAGTTTTTCTCTTCAGAAAGGAGCTCGATCTGTGACACCTGAGAGGAATATTTCACTAAATGATCAAATCCGAAAAGAATAGCCAGAACCGAATCCCTGGAAAGTGTACTCTGAAAATGACACGAATAACTGTATCCGTTCTCGTTCTGCTCTATTTTAAAATTTATCTGTTTTTCTCTGCCATCAATTATACCTGAAAAGAGGGAAAGGATGATCAGAATGGAATGTTTTTTCATTATTAAAGTCCTGAAAATGAAAGCCGATTCGCTTTATACATATACGATCAAATGGTATGCCGCAATCAGATTTGTGATTTAATGAACTATGATTTAAAAATTGTAGAATGGGATTTCAGATTCAGGATATGGGAGTGAGATTTTTAATTAGGATTGTTAAGGCAGGGTTTTACATTCAGCCTTACTCTTTATTCCACAATAAAGGCATTGCGGAAGGCGTAATATGGTTAGCGACTGCTGGAAAGAGTCGCTACCTCCTTCTTAAGGGTGAAGGTGCACGAGACCCGGATCGATTGAAGAATCGGTCCGGGTTTTTTATTGCTCTCCACATGCATTCATTTTATACATTTGTTTTTTTCAGAACTTCTACAATAATAATCACTTACAGGTCGTATAATTTATGGCGGCCTTTAAGTCGCTACTTCACATGCCTCCTTCTATAGGGTGAAGGTGCACGAGACCTCCGTCGGGTATTAATCCCGGCGGAGGATTTTTTTAGTGACCCATAGTACTTCTTATTTATGTCCTTTTTATGTTTGACTCCCACCTATCAAAACATTATTTTGTTGCAGAGCTTGAAAAACTTTTTCCTTCCAAGCAGCAAATGAAAAACAGTTTCGACCATTTTAAGATACCTATCCTTTCCCAAAGGGATGGGTATCTTTTTTTTTTGGTGTTTGAACATTTTTATTACTACTATATCCGTACTTTGGTGGAACAGTCAGGAATTTCCTGTAAAAAAGCGAGGTTTTTTTGAAAGGTATTATAGCGCTGGAAGACGGCACCGTTTTCGAAGGTGAATCATTTGGAGCAGAAGGTGTATCTGTTGGAGAGGTGGTTTTTAATACCAGCCTGGCTGGGTACCAGGAAGTCCTCACAGATCCATCCTACTCATCTCAAATTGTAACCATGACCAATCCATTAATTGGAAACTATGGAATTAACGACAGCGACGTAGAATCTCATCAGATTTTTGTAAGTGGTTTAATTGTAAAAGAAGCATGCAATTACCCATCTAATTTTACCTCTACAAAATCTCTCTCCGATTATCTGAAAGAAAACAATATAGTCGCTATTGAAGATATTGATACCAGAGCCTTAACAAGACATATCCGGATCGCTGGCGCAATGAAAGGGGTAATCTATGCCGGAAATGACCAGGTTTCTTATGATGCGCTGGTGGAAAAAGCAAGATCCTGGACCGGATTAGTCGGAGTCGATCTGGTAAAGAATGTGGGTTGTAAAGAAGCCTATGTCTGGAATGACAGCCCGTTCAGCAGCAGAAAAACCGAATCCCGCTTTTCTGTTGTAGCATATGATTTCGGAATAAAGCATAACGTCTTGCGCATTTTTGAATCACTGGGTTGCAGAGTTACAGTAGTCCCGGGGCATACCAGCGCTCAGGAAGTCCTTTCTTATGATCCGGACGGTATCTTTCTTTCAAACGGTCCCGGAGATCCAGCCGCAGTAAACTATGCCATCGAAAATATCCGCGCTCTGATAGGTAAAAAGCCGATTTTTGGTATCTGCCTTGGTCATCAGCTTTTAGCTCTCGCCCTGGGTGCAAAAACCTATAAACTTAAATTCGGCCATCGTGGAGCCAACCATCCTGTCAGAAACTTAGAAACAGGTACAATCGCCATCACTGCACAGAATCATGGTTTCTGTGTAGATATGGAAAGCCTTAAAAGTATTGGAATAAAAGCGAACCATATCAACCTTAACGATATGACCTGCGAAGGATTAATCGATACAAAAAGGAATCTGCTCAGTGTTCAGTATCATCCCGAAGCATCGCCTGGACCTCACGATTCTGGCTATATATTTGAGCAGTATATCTCGATGCTTGAGAAAAATTCTGTCAGGAATCATGCGGTTTATTCAGGTGCAAGATAGTGATCAGGAAAGTTTTGTAAATAAATCTTATCAATTTAAATATTTAACCACTACCCTATGTTGGTATTAATAAGGTTCGAAAGATTTTATGCCAAGAAGAAATGACATACATAGTATTCTGATTATTGGAAGCGGTCCCATCGTTATCGGGCAGGCGTGTGAATTTGACTATTCAGGAACACAAGCATGTAAAGCACTTAAGGAAGAGGGTTACCGGGTAGTGCTGGTAAATTCCAACCCCGCAACTATCATGACCGATCCTGAACTTGCAGACAGAACCTATATCGAGCCGATTACTCCGGAGATAATCGAGAAAATTATTGCACAGGAACGACCTGATGCAGTTCTTCCTACCATGGGAGGTCAGACAGGTCTTAATGTGGCCATGGAACTGGCTGAGAGCGGCGTTCTCCAGCGATACAATGTAAAGCTGATCGGTGCCGATGAAAAGGCTATTAAAAAATCGGAAGATCGGAGTGAGTTTAAAGAAGCAATGCAGAAAATCGGCCTCGATCTCCCGAAGAGTGCCTTTGCCTATAACCTTGATGAAGCGTGGCAGATCGCCAGAGAAATCGGTTTCCCACTCATTATCCGGCCCAGTTTCACTCTTGGCGGTACCGGTGGAAGTATCGTTTACTCAGAATCCGATTTTGAACGGGCTGCCCAGTACGGGCTTAACTGCAGCAGAATAAATGAAATTCTTATAGAAGAATCGGTGATTGGCTGGAAAGAGTATGAACTGGAAATCATGCGGGACAAAGCAGATAATGTGGTAATTATCTGCTCTATCGAAAATCTTGATCCAATGGGAATTCATACCGGAGACAGTATCACTTGCGCACCAGCACTTACCCTTACTGATCGTCAGTATCAAAAAATGCGTGATGCAGCCATTGCGATTATCAGAGAAATCGGAGTTGAAACAGGCGGCTCCAATATCCAGTTTGCAGTTAATCCGGAAAACGGCCGTATGGTGGTCATTGAAATGAATCCCCGTGTCAGCAGAAGTTCTGCCCTGGCAAGTAAAGCTACCGGTTTCCCGATCGCAAAGATTGCTGCAAAACTGGCGGTGGGATACACCCTGGATGAAATCAGAAACGATATCACCAGAGAAACACCTGCTTCTTTCGAACCTACCATAGACTATTGTGTAGTAAAGATCCCACGTTTCACTTTTGAAAAATTCCCGGAAGCAGATCCTACTCTGGGTGTGCAGATGAAATCGGTTGGCGAAACGATGGCCATTGGACGAACCTTTAAAGAAGCTTTACAGAAAGGTTTAAGAGGACTGGAGATTGGCCGTAAAGGACTTGATTTTGTTAAGTATCCTTACAAGACAACCGAAGAGATACTGGCAGCTCTTGCCATTCCCAAAGCAGACCGTCTTTTACTCATCCGTTTTGCTTTTGAAGAAGGGCTTACAGTAGAGGAGATCTCGAAAGCCTCCTTTATAGATCCCTGGTTCATAAACAACCTGTTCGATATTTTCCAGTTCGAAAAGAAGATAAGTCCGGCTCTTTTATCTGAAGATCAAGCCACTCAGAAGAAAATCATCAAAAAAGCAAAGGGGCTGGGTTTTTCCGATGCCCAGTTAGCAGAGCTTCTGGAAATGAATGAGCTTGATTTCAGAAATTTGCGTAAATCACTGGGTGTAATTCCAACATATAAACTGGTGGATACCTGTGCTGCGGAATTTGAAGCATACACCCCCTACTACTACTCTACTTATGAGCATGAAGATGAAAGTGTGGTCAGCGACAATAAGAAAATCGTAATTCTTGGTGGCGGACCCAACAGAATCGGCCAGGGAATAGAGTTCGATTACTGCTGCTGTCAGGCTTCATTTGCCCTCAAAGAGCTGGGTTACGAGTCTATCATGATCAATTCCAATCCCGAAACCGTCAGCACCGATTATGATACTTCCGATAAGCTCTATTTCGAGCCTTTGACATTCGAAGATGTCATGAACATAATAGAAAAAGAAAAACCAGTCGGAGTGATAGTTCAGTTTGGTGGTCAAACACCACTTAACCTGGCAAAAAGGCTTCTGGATGCCGGCGCCCCTATAATAGGAACCAGTGTTGAGTCCATACAGAGAGCTGAAGACAGGGATGAGTTTGCGGCCATGATCAGCAAACTTAATCTGAATCAGCCTGCCAATGGAATCGCGAAATCCACAGATGAAGCTATTGCTATTGCCCATAACCTGGGTTATCCGGTTCTCTTACGTCCATCTTTTGTTCTTGGTGGCAGGGCAATGCGTATTGTGTATGATGACGATGAGCTTCTTACATTTATCAGCGATGCAGTTGCTGCTGCAGAAAATCATCCGGTTCTGGTAGATAAATTTATCGCTGATGCAATCGAAGTAGACGTAGATGCGCTTAGCGATGGTAAAGATGTGATGATCTGTGGAATAATGGAGCATATTGAAGAAGCAGGAATACATTCTGGTGACAGTGCATGTGTACTGCCGCCGCATACCTTGTCGGAGGATATCATTTCTGAAATTCGCAAGGCTACCATAAAAATCGCTGAAGAGCTCAAGGTTGTGGGACTGCTTAATATCCAGTTCGCAATAAAAGAAGATACTCTCTTTGTTTTGGAAGTTAACCCGCGAGCCTCCAGAACAGTACCATTTGTAAGTAAAGCAGTTGGTACCCCCTGGCCAAAAATTGCCGCAAAGGTTATGACCGGCCGGAAATTGAGTGACCTTGATGAAGCTGTCGAGCGAAATATCGATTACTTTGCCGTAAAAGAATCGGTTCTTCCGTTCAGGAAATTCCCGGGAGCAGACATAATCCTTGGTCCGGAGATGAAATCCACCGGTGAAGTAATGGGACTGGATTCGGATTTCGGTCTTGCATTCGCCAAATCTCAGGAAGCTGCCGGCAACAATCTTCCCAGATCAGGAACGGTTTTTATCAGTGTTAAAAACAGCATGCGCCGTAATATAATATTCATGGCAAAAATGATAGCATCTATGGGTTTTAAAATTTATGCCTCTGAGGGCACCTGGAGAGTTCTGAGCTCCAATGGAATTAATGCTAAAATGGTACCTAAAATTGGTGAAGGAAAGCCGGACATTATCGACCTTATAAAAAGCAATGCAATTAACCTGATAATAAATGTCCCGGCAGGAAAAAAATCTCAGATTGATTCCAAACCGATCAGAAGTGCTGCAGTTTCCCAGGGAATCCCCTATATCACCACTTTGGAAGGTGCACAGGCAGCAATAAGCGGTATGGATTCCACCGAAAGAACCGGTTTTTCTGTCAAACCGATCCAGGATTATACAATAAATTTACAAGTAATCAAAAACAAGTATAAACACGATTTAGATATTCGACAAACCATGTGGAATTAAGAGTATAGAAGGGCTCTTTTTTCCTGTGATTTAATTGGATCCGGAGTAAATACAATGGCTAAATTTATTTTCGTAACAGGCGGTGTGGTCTCTTCACTGGGAAAAGGTATTACTGCTGCATCGATAGGTTTATTACTAAAATCCCGGGGTTTAAAAGTAGTCAATCAGAAATTTGACCCATATCTCAATGTGGATCCCGGAACCATGAACCCTTACCAGCATGGAGAAGTATATGTAACCGATGATGGTGCAGAGACTGATCTTGACCTGGGTCATTATGAACGCTTTACCGGCATCACTACAAACCGAAACTGCAATTTTACCTCCGGACGAATATATGATTCCATTATCAAAAAAGAGCGGCGCGGAGATTATCTGGGAGGAACAGTTCAGGTGGTTCCTCACGTAACAACTGAGATCTGTGAAAGCATACGATCGGTTGTTACTCCTGATGTAGATGTGGTTATAAGCGAGATCGGTGGTACAGTAGGAGATATCGAAAGTCATCCTTATCTGGAAGCACTGCGTCAGTTCCGTCAACAGGAAGGCCGCAACAATGTTCTCTTCATTCATGTAACTCTGGTCCCTTATCTTCATCCGGCTGGTGAAGTAAAGACAAAGCCCACTCAGCATTCTGTAGGCAGATTGCGGGAAATTGGTATAATACCTGATATTTTGATTTGCCGAACAGAGAAACATCTTGAAAAAGAAGTTATAAAAAAGCTGTCACTGTTTTGTAATGTGGATGAAGAAGCGGTAATCGAGGCAATCGATGTCCCTCATACTATCTACGAGTCGCCACTTGATTACGCGGCACAGGAACTTGATGCAGTTATTATAGATGTTTTAGGACTGCGTGCAGGCAGGCGCAACCTGAAACCATGGCGGGAGTATATCGACAGGGTTATCAATGCTGACAAGGAAGTTCGCATTGGTATCGTGGGTAAATATAGTGAACTTCAGGATGCTTATAAGTCGATTCATGAAGCGCTGAATCATGCCGGAGCTGCGCATCTTGCAAAGGTCAAAATCATCAGTATATCGGCAGAAGAGATCGAGAAAAAAGGTGCTCATGAAGTTCTCAAAGGAATTGAAGGAATTCTGGTTCCTGGCGGTTTTGGTTCCAGGGGTATAGAAGGTAAAATTCTGGCTGTACAATATGCACGAGAAAAAAGGATACCTTTTCTGGGAATCTGTCTGGGGATGCATATGGCGGTTATTGAATTTGCACGCAATGTTCTGGATCTCTCTGGTGCAAACACAACCGAACATGACCCCCAAACCCCATATCCGGTTATCCATCTGATGGAAGAACAGAAAAAAGTTAAAGACATGGGCGCTTCAATGCGTCTGGGAGCTTATCCATGTAAACTTAAAAACGGTACTCTTGCCCGCAAATCCTATAACCAGGAAACCATCTCAGAGAGACATCGGCACCGTTACGAATTCAATAATGACTATCGCGAACGTTTTGAAGCTGCTGGAATGGTTCTTTCGGGTCAATCACCCGATGGTTTGTTAATCGAAATGATCGAACTGAAGGATCATCCCTGGTTTGTAGCCTGTCAGTTTCATCCAGAATTTAAATCACGTCCTGTTGCCCCTCATCCTCTTTTCAGAGATTTTGTAGGTGCAAGTCTAAAAAACAACAGCAGTAAATTACTTTCAGTATCGGATAGATAATTATGGTAGAATCATTAAACGAAGCATGTGGAGTTTTTGGCATCTATAATAACCCTCTGGCTGCCCAGTTAACTTATCTGGGTCTTTACGCCCTGCAGCACCGCGGCCAGGAAAGTTCAGGCATCGCCGTAGCGGATGGCACATCTGTGTCTGTTCATAAAGGGATGGGGCTGGTAAATCAGGTTTTCAAACACAAAAAAATACTGGACTATCTCAAAGGTCAGTCAGCCATCGGACATAACCGTTATTCAACCTCCGGATCATCAACAATCGAAAATGCACAACCAGTTCTTATCAACTGTCGTGCAGGTCTTATTGCAGGAGCACACAATGGTAATCTGACCAATGCATCATCACTGCGAAACTGGATGGTAGATGACGGATCTATTTTCATGTCAACCACTGATACCGAAGTTATAATGCATCTTATAGCACGCTCCAAACGTGAAACTGTAGATTCGATGATTCTGGATGCACTCTCGGGAGTTAAAGGGGCTTACTCCGTAGTCTTTCTTACAGCAGATGCACTCTATGGAGCCCGTGATCCACGCGGAATACGTCCGCTTATTCTGGGAGAAATTAAAAGCGATAATTCTTATTTACTCTCCTCCGAAACCTGCGCTTTTGATCTGGTAGGTGCAGAGATGATAAGAGAAGTCGAACCAGGTGAAATGGTTCGAATCGATAAAAATGGTATCACTTCCTTTAAAATTCCTATCTTCGAACCCGAGGTTCGACCAGCACATTGTGTTTTTGAATTTATCTATTTTTCCCGTCCTGACAGTTATGTTTTTGGCAAGAATGTTGACCGTATCCGTCGTCTTCTGGGGAGACAGCTTGCTGAAGAACATCCGGTTCCAGGAGCAGATATTGTAATCGGTGTACCTGACTCAGCTACAACTGCAGCCCTTGGTTTCTCCGAAAAATCCGGCATTCGATTTGATATTGGATTGATTCGCAACCATTATGTGGGAAGGACTTTTATCCAACCGGCCCAGAACAGACGGGATTTTGGAGTACGGATTAAGTTCAATACTGTAAAAGGAGTACTAAAAGGCAAAAAGGTGGTAATAGTCGATGATTCCATTGTCAGGGGAACCACCATGAAAAAAATTATCAGATTGATAAAGACTGCCGAGCCTGCAGAAATCCACCTTCGAATCTCTTCTCCCCCAATTCTTTGCCCCTGTTTTTATGGAATCGATATGCCTACCACAGATGATCTAATTGCTTCATCTATGGATATCGATTCTATTCGTGAATATCTGGAGGTAGATTCTCTTGGCTACCTGTCCATCGAGGGTATGCTCTCATTAATGCCTGACCCACAGAATTTCTGCTGCGGATGCTTCAATGGTAAATATCCGGTCCATCCCGAAGATAACCATCCGGTTGCAGAAAAGCACATAAGCAGTCTTCCAGATCTGATAGAAATTTGATAGAGAATTGATTGAGAATTGAGGGCGGCACACAATCAAAAAAGAAGATTACCGCCCCTCTTCCAACCTGGTTATCAGGAAGTCAGGCATTTTGATCTTCTTCATTTTTGATTGTGCTTTATCAATATTGTAGCTTACTCTGCGATAAAAAAATTCTTTTTCAGAAGTGTCCAGAATCCCATAACAGGATTTGGGATTTCTGTCCCTGGGTTGCCCCACGCTCCCTACATTGATCAAAAAGCGTGCGCCTTCAAGTTTTCCCATGTTAACGTAGCTATCCTGATGCACATAAAGTTCTTTATCGTTGTCCAGGATTATAATTATAGGAATATGGGTATGGCCTACCAGACAGATCTGTGTATCAAAAAACTGAAAATTAAATGCAGCTTCTTCTAATGAGGTAATATAATACCACATATTTGGTTCATAGGGAGTGGCATGTACCAGGGTTAAAAAATCTTTATTGGTTTTCAGTGGTAAAGCAGAAAGGTAGTTACGGTTCTCTTTTTTAAGGTTTTGCTCTGTCCATTCTATAGCTATTTTTGCATGAATATTAAAATGCTGAGTGGATAGAAGCTCAACTGCCGCAGCATCATGATTTCCAAGAAGTGTTTCAGGACAGCGATTTTTTATTAATTCTATACATTCATTGGGATTTGCGCCATAGCCCACGATATCACCCAGGCAAATTACTTCATCGATATTTTGCCCCTTAATATCATTCAGGACTGCTTCCAGTGCTTCGAGATTAGCATGGATATCAGAAATAAATGCGAACCTCATTAGAATTATCCGTTCTCCATGTAACGGAATGTACTGGATCCAATCTCTATTCTATCCTTATGTTGCAGAAGATGAGACCGAACTGACTTCCCATTAACCTTTATCTTGCCAATCAGTTTGTTTGCACAGAGATATAAACCCTCATCTTTTTTTTCTATGGTTGCCTGTCCTTCCGCAATCATAAAACCGGATACGAAGATATCATCATTTTCACCGCTGCCAACGGTCATATAGGCCTTCTCCAGGCGGTAAACCACATGCTTATTGGTTTCAATAAGCACAGCAACACCCTCTTTGTCATCTTTGGATTCCATTAGTGCTACTGGTTGGGTATGCTGGGGAGCAGGTGGAACTTTTGTTTCAGCCATCACTACATTGTAGTTTGTGTGGCCCGGAACCGGATTATCGATGTAATAAGTACCTGTAATTTGCTCTGATGAGCCGTTAGTGCCCTGAAATCCAGTCTCCTCATAAAGGATTGTGTATTTTCCAATCGTAATCTTGTCACCACTGCTCAGATATATCTTCTTTATCCTTTTTCCATTTACAAAAGTACCATTCAGGGAATTCAGATCGCAAAGCACATACTTTCTATCTGCATCTTCCTCAATTTTGGCGTGACGTCTGGAAACCCCCATATTAGCAATAGATATAGTGTTTTCAGGAAGCCTTCCGATACTGATTACCGGTTCATCCATCTCGTAGGTTTTAAGCGGTTCACCATTGTAAAAAACTACAAATTTTGCCATATTTAGTCTCTAAAATGAAGCATGACACAAAAATATACTAAGAATTTCCACTAATCGCAATATCAAGTATTAGACCATCAGAAAAACTTTAGTCCCCAAATAGTTTCTATAAAATATCCACCTGCTATTACAAAAACAAGCATTAATTGCACTATGATAGGTTCAGGATATATCTTTTTTTTAACTATTTTTCAATTCCAACACCTGATATACCCGGAGATAGCCTTCTATATGCCTAATGCTTTTATTAGTTTCGCTCTCACTCGGGTGCTTAAGTTAAGCATTATTGCTGTTTTGTTTATTAGCTCTCTCCCTTTACCCTCCTTTGCTGCTTCAGACCACAACAGCACAGTAATTCCTCTTTTTCAGAAAAAAAATGCTCTTTCTCAGTCTCTTGATTCTCTGGATCTTCTAAAACAGAGTAAAAAACGAGAAGGTCGCACCATTTCTGAAATCGAACTCAAACAAAAACAACTTATCGATTCCCTTCAATTAATCCGTAAAATAATTCAATCCGATATTGAAGACGCATCCCAGCAATCTGACAATAAGAACGGATTTTCTCTTTTCAGACTCCTCAAGTTTTCTGATTTGGTTATACCTGTAATTGCAGTTATCTTGTTGTTTACAGGTATTTTATTTCTGTTTGGAGCAGTGAAGAAAGCTCTGTTTCGCAGCTCTAAAAATATCATCAGAAACAAGCCTGATAATTTGAATACGCTTCCTTTAAATCATCAAAACAGCCTTTTATCTGGCGAATTTTCCAATCGCAGCAATATCGCAGAATCCCCCCAGGAAACAAACGAAGAGCAAATTGAGTGTACTGGAAAAAATCCAGACCAGTTTGATGATAAAAATGATGAAGATCTCGAAACCAAGGTTATAAAAGCCGCTTCAGAAGGAATGAGTATTCAGGAATTATCGCGACGTTTTCACCTCAGCTCTGATCATGTAACACTGATTCTTAAACTTGCCGAATCCAGAAAAAAGTAAGAACATTATTTTTTATAGAAGTAATGTTCTTCATGATGAAACTCCCCATTGCTTTCCAAGCACTTTTCGGGCATAATTAGTATTATCCGATTAAATTGAAAACTAATTCTCAGTAAAAGACTCGTACGGATATATTAATGATTTTCAGTCCCATTTTGAATCTTCCGGAACTAAAAAAGCATAGTACCTTTACCAGACGTACAGGAACCGGTACTGTCCTGCTTGATCCAAATTCACAGACTATTTCCATAAAAGCTGGTTCTGAACTTATAACAGCCAAGTATATGGGTACTGCCCTTCAATCCGGAGATTCGATTCGCTACACCCTTTTGAATGATATTTTGCTCATTGAAAAAATCCCGATAAAGGATCAGGCAGACCGTTCGGACAGCTTTATTAAACAACAACCGACAGATCTTAATAGAATTGCCCACCAGATCGATTCTTTGCTAACCGAGGTTTCTCAGTCGGTTTTGAGTGACAAAACTAAGCAGGATGCTTTTTCTATTCTTGAATCTCTTGCCGGATTGTCTGCCAAGGTCGATCCGGTACTTATTCAGGAAATCAGCCTTATTCTACAAACAAACGGTGAGCTGAATTCTGATTCTGCAGAGAAACTGAAAAACTTACTTTTGCAAATAAAACGGGTTATTTCAACTCCATATTTGTCCAGATTTTTTGAGTTACCCACCCAAAGCCTTCCGGGAGATATTTACAATTTCGAAACGTTAGAAGATCTGTTAAGCTCATCTCAATTATCAAAAGCAATATTCTCACAAATTGGTACAAGTGCAAAATCCATCGATTGCCAATACATTAGAATTTTTCCTTGTGGTGATAAGGCTATAGCTGCAATGATCAGCACAGATGAGCTTCAACAGGAATTAAAATCTCTTATAGGAAATTTTGTCAGTCCCCAGATGCGATCTGTTCCAGTCAGTACATTACAGACAATCATTAATAGCAGAGATCAGCTTAACCTGCAAACATTAAACACAATTGATGAACTTTTGGCCAGCATGCCCAACGTTAAACGCACAGGATCAGAATCTGTTCAACATTCAACTTTAACACAATGGCTTTTAACATCGATTGATCATCAGTCCATTTTACCTGAACTGGTAAATCGATACCCTTCAACTGCTACTTCAATAATATCCACGATAGAAGATAATCCCTCCATTTTCCCCTCTTCTGAAAACTTTGGAATAACAGAAAAATTATTGAGTACTATTGCTGTTAAAGAAGACTTAATCCCTTTAATCATCGAGAGACTTGGGTTTAATTTTGAGCATAAGATATCTGAACCTGGATTTGACCTGAGAGATAAACACAGCCTTAAAGAGAGCATTCTTAATAAAATAAATGATTCTGTAATGAATGCTGCTTTGCCTTCAGATTCAGTAAAAACCAGCATTTCCAAATATCCATTGCTGCATCTGGATAATATCTGTAATGAATTATCTGTGATTCTTGAGAATCTGACAGGAGATAATCATTCTGCTCTGGAAACCAAAAGAATTGTTCAGCCATTGTACGATTCATTATCTCAGCTTGAACATCTCAGGAAAAATTACTCCCATTCAAATTTTGAAGCAACAGGGATTGATAAAAAGTTTGAAAATGGTTTTCAAAAGGATCTGAATGATAAGTTGATCAGTCTTCTTTCTGATCTGGTAAAAAACATCAGGTTATTTCAGAACACCTTTCAAACTGCCGGAGAAAGCAATTCATCATCTCTATATGATTTGTTTATGCTTGGTCAAAAGCTTGGCAAATTTATCGAACATTATATAGACTATCGTAATACAGACGATTTCGATCCGCAAAAACTATTGATGACAAGAAATACAACCGAAAGTGATCCTCTACCCAAAACAGTCTCCACCTGGAGTGCAATGCTTAAAGATTCACCACATCCCGATCAGCTATCGAAACCTTTTTTAGACTCTCTTCTGAACCGCCTTGAATCACTTCAATTATTGAACAGGCCCATTTCCACAGTTGATGGAACCCAGCAGGTTCTGGCTCTTCCCATGAATGTTGGCGGTGAGTGGACAGAGGTAAATATTCGCCTGGTGAAAAAAAGAAGCAGTCCTAAAAAAAAAGTGCATAAGAATTTTTACAAAGTTGAAATTAATTTAGCCCCATCAAAGTTGGGTGCCATAAATGTTCGAATGGAATATGAATTTAAAAAGAGATTCAACCTGAGAATCAGCTTTGACAGGAATCAAACTCTGGAATGGTTTTCAAAAAACAGAACCTCCTTTGGTAAATCACTATGCAACCTTGGTCTTCCATTGGTTGATTTTCAGTTGCAATCTGAAGTTCGGAAACGATGTGAAACCGAGAACACTGCATTATCCAATAACGTTTTTGATGTGAAAGTCTGATTATAAATACTCAGGTATCTGATGGTAAAAAAATAACGTTATAACAGGAATTAATATCAAAACAATATCTTATCAGAAGTAATCTGAATAGAATGTCTAAACGAAGAACCGGAAATGTTAAACTGCTTATAGGGCTTATCTGGTTAAGGTTTCAAAATCTGAGCAGCAACGTCTGATTAAATATGAAGAAAAAAGAAAAGGAAAAAGCGGTCGCTTTAAGGTATGATGAGCATAAGGATAATGCCCCTAAAGTCGTGGCTAAAGGTGAGGGGTACATTGCCCAGGAAATCAGACGTATTGCTCAGGAAAATAACATACCTGTTCACCAGGATGATACCCTTATCGAATTACTGGCACAGGTGGACATTGATTATGAAATTCCTCCTGAACTCTATGCTGCTGTTGCGGAAGTACTATGCTGGATTTATAGGGCGAATAACGAACTTAAGGAGAATCTTTCGAAATGAAAATATTGGTTTTAATGTTATTTGTTATTTTGCCATTTTCTTCATTCGCTAAATGTAACGTAGTTTTTATCGGACTTTCAGGCGACGGAGCGCCATCTTTGGAAAAAGGATTCGAAAGCCTTTTAAGAGAAAAGTTATCTATGGAGCCTGAACTTTATGCAAAAGATTTTCTCGAATGCCAGAAGTTCCGCCGGGCAATTCGATTCGATGATTATGCTGCAGTTCCAATGAATCATCTGGAAAGCCTTTTGCGTTTTGGTGATGATTCCATGCTTGTGGTATGGGGAACGGTTAAAAATTACCGCATCGATTATCAGCAGAAAAAGCTCATTTTCACCGGAATCAAAGGCGAATTGCAGATCGGTTTATATATTTACAGCCTCTTGAAAAGTGACTTTCTGTTCATAGGAGATGTTTCTGCTGAAGTTTACCAATCCAGGGGTATTGGATTCTTAAAATCTAAACAGACTGTTTCCGCTAAAGATCGGGCTGAACTGATTGGGTTGTTACAAAGTGAAGCAGCCACTAACTCATACCTTAAAATCATTGAAGCATTTAGAGCTGAAAAAGCAGTTATGCAGAATACCTTCTCCATAGTAGATACGAGTGGGCCATCAATTTCCGATGTCTTCTCCATACCCAGTACGGAACCGGCTCAGATAGAATCTACAAGTACACAGAAAAATGACACATTGAAAGGTTCGGAGAAGTGAAAATAAAAAAGGCTATTTTTTCCTTAATTTTTTGAAACACTTTCAAAAACTTGTGATACATATATATATTTATTAACTTTAAAGGATACAAGGAGGAGCAATGGCTGAGATTGGATCGTATAGAAACGTATTTGATGATGCCAATGAATTCAATAAACTTCATGATTTAATTCTGGGAGCAATCCAGGAGTTCTCCAATTATCGTCAGGGCAATTTGACTTACGGAGAAATTATGTTTGTGATGGAATGTATCCTGGACAATCTGAGAAGCGGCTCAGAAAGAGATTCTCAAGCTAATGTGAAAATTAAGGGACTAAATGAGGCTCCTACTTTTACTACGCTTTTAACGATTTCTTCCCGCTTAATCGAAACGATGGTGAAAAAGGGAATTATTACTTCCAACGAAGAATCTTATATCCTTCATGGTGAAGAGTAGAACAGGTACTACAAGGGAAGGCACTGGTATTTACGATGAACATACAGTTACCTTATAAATTTGAACTCTCATTTCCCGGAGACATAGAATACATACCTGCAATCCGGAAATTTGTCTCAGAAGTTTTGCTGGTATCACAGTTCAGTCCTAAATTTGCCTATCGTTCTGAAATCATCGTAGATGAAATATGTAATAATGCAGTGAACTATGGCTGCAAAACAGAAGATGCAAGGATTGATCTGATCTGCAATGTCTACGAAGATGGGATTGATTTTACCGTAAAAGATCCTGGTGGAGATCACCATCACATAGAACGATTGAAAAATGCCGTCAGTATCCAATCAGATGAGAAATCGGATAAAGGGCTGGGGCTAGAAATAGTGCGTATGCTCTCAGAGAGCCTCAATGTGGTTATCGATGAACAGAATCTTACGTCGGTGCGCATTGTGCGAAAACGCGAAGATATTTCTCAAAACAATTAGCCCTTCTTCCCGTCGAAAGGATTAAAATGATTGTAGATATAAAGGAAGTAGCGGCAACACCGGAAGCAGTAATACTTCAATTTTCCGGAGAATTGGATTTTGAAAGTATCAAATCTCTTGTTGACGCTTTTAAAAAAATCGATACCAGCAGCAGAAAGTATGCGATTGCAGAAGTTGGAAAAATCAGCATGATCTCCTCTGCCGCGCTGGGTGAATTTATGGGATTCAGGAAAACGCTCCTGGAAAAAGATGGAGATCTGGTGTTTGCAGCAATGAATATGGACATCAGAGCAAAATTCACTTCCATGGGTGCTACTAAAATTTTCCGAATATTCAATGATGTCCGTTCAGCCTTAAACGCATTCAAATGGCAACAAGGTCTTGCTCCGGAAGTTATCAATTTGACTTTCCCTGCAAATCTTCATCTGGTCCCTCCGGTAAGGCAATTGGCCAGCAGAATCGCAAAGCAAAAAGGCTATGGCAACAAGGATTCATTCCGCATTGAAACCATTATTGATGAAATTTGCAACAATGCTATTGAACACGGTAAAAAGGGTGAAGATCAGAATATCAGTGTAAAAATTGATATCGATCAGAAACAGATCGAGTTCGATGTGATTAACACTAGTGATCCTGAAAAACTGGAAACCCTTAAAGCACTCCTTAAACCAACGCATGAACAGAAAATCCATTCTGAAGAGAAGCGTGGAAGGGGTTTATCTTTGATAAAAATGCTCAGTGATGAATTATCGGTAGATTGCTCAGAAAAGGGAACTGTTGTACATGTTAAAAAGGTACGAGAGGTAAAAAATGGAATCTCAAATTGAATTGATTTATGAAGATATACGCGGCAAGGACAAAGCCAAATTAATCAAATTCATTGGTGATCTTGATGCGACAAATGTTGAAACTGTTCTGGAAAAAATCTGTAATCTTTTCAACGAAGGCATTTACACTGTTGTCGCCGATTTCAAGAAACTGCGTTATGTGAACAGTACCGGACTGGGAATTCTACTGCACTTCAGCAAATCTGCCCGGGAAAAAGGGGGATGTTTTAAAATTGCCAATATTAACGAAAATGTTTATGAAATTATTGAGATAATTGGTGCTACCTCATTACTGGAAATCTATGATGAAGTCGATGAGGCTGTAGCCGCTCTTAACTAAAAACCAGTCAATATTTCAGAGGTCTTCTATGAAAAAATTCTCTATTTTGGTTCTCCTTCCCTTGCTTGTTTTGTGCTCAAAACAAGATAAAAAAGATGCCTTGGCAGTTGTCGGTAAAACCTCCATTGACCGTACCGATTATGAGTTGTTCGGAAAAGCCAACAAATACTATCCGACAGAGTTCTGCGATGAATTTCCTGCATTCCGTACAACAATCACTCATCTGGTGGAAACCCAGGCATTATTTCAGAAAGCAGGGAGTTCCCTTAAAAACTCCATTAAAAGCAGCAAAGACTGGTATTGGAAAAAGAATTTCTACTCTGCTCAGATCTTCATGATGGATAAACTTATCCCCAACATGGGAGCAACCGAAGACCAGATAAAAAATTACTATGAGGCTAATAAAGAGAACTTCAAAAAGACAGTACAGGTGGACTCTACCCGGGATTCTTCATTTTATCAACCTCTTGATCAGGTAAGAGATACAATCGTTCAGATCCTTTTTACTAAGAATTATCCCCCTGATTCTTCTTTCCTCAGTAGAATCGACAAAGAAGATTCTTCCAGAGTCAACGATATCTGGTTTTCTTCCAATAAGAGAAATGCACCTGATTTCTTTCTGAAAGTGTTATTCAAGGAAAAATACCAGAAAAGTTACCCTGATTCCATAAAGGAAGTTTATGGAGATGGCAAAATCATTACTCCCGAAGACAGGGAAATCATTCTTTCCTGGATCAAACCCCAGTACAGACAACAATATGAAAATGAAAATGGCACCAAAAGGCTCGTAGAATTCCTTCTTCAGTGGAAACTCTTTTCTGAAAAAGCAAACCAGGTTGCATTTACATCTACACCAGAATTCAAAAAGGTAATGGACTGGGCCTGGAAATTGGAAGTCGTAAATGAATATGTCAAAAAAGAGCTCCTGCCCCAGGCAGACAAGGGTCTTACCATCGACTCTTCCATCGTACCTTATATTATCCATGATGAATCTAACTCGATTGTGGCAAATATTGATTCTTCCACACTCAGCAATAAGATCTCCTCACTGCTTAATACGCAGAAAAAACTCAAAGTGGATAGCCTGATTTATGAAATCAGAAAAGAAAAACAGGTTAAATTCCTGCAAAACGATTTAAAAGACTACCTGGACCAGGATCCCGTAACTCTTTTAAGACAAGCAGATTCTCTCAGGGATACCGGATCTGTCGAAGAAGCACAAAAAATTTATACTACTTTGGCAAACGATTTCAGATTCAGCACTGAAGGAAAAAATGCCCTGTATGAATTGGCAAAAATCCAGACAGAACGTCAATCCTATACCATGGCCATAGAAAATTACCGAAATTTTCTTCTTTCCTGTCCTGATCCCAAAAAGAAAAGCATTACTTTCTTCATGATCGGGTTCATTTATGATGAGTATATGGACAAGTCAGAGCTGGCTGAAGTCAACTACAAATGGGTGTTGAATAACGATCCGGAGTGTGAGTTGGCCGACGATGCCGAGTTCATGATGTTACATCTCGGCGAACCTATGAACAGTGTCGAAGAACTGCAGGCACAAACTATGAGACAGAATCGCAAGGTGGAGTCTTTTGAAGAAACCGCATTAAAGGACGGCACCGATTCTTCCGAGCCTCTCGCTAAAAAATAATCAGGTTTACAGTTATTTTTTCTTGTGAAGTGAAGTAATCATCTGGATTACTTCACTTTTTTTTATTATTCCATTCGGGAAAATTTCAAATCTTCCTTATTTACCTGGGATCGACATTCCGGAAAGCAAAGTTCCCTGAATCTGCATTGTTTACATAAAGGAGGCGAAGGGTTTTTAGGGAATGCTTCTATATCCAAAGGAATATTCTGTTCCACATTACTGCATAATGCATACATCTGTTGGGTTTGCTCTCTGATCTTTTCAAAAAAAGAATCCAATTCTTCAGGATCAATCTTAATCTCAAATTCCTCATATTGAGGATAAAGATAGACTATTTTGGGAAAAATTCTGTTCCAATTAATGTTAAAATTCCTATTTGCAGCAGCAGCATAACCCATCAACTGACATTTATGTTTTGCTTCATCTTTTGAACCGGTTTTCCAATCCAGGATATAAACATCTTCTTTTACCGGTAATAAAAAATCCATCTTGCAATAAGCTTTCAACCCGCCAAGCCTTGTCTCACCAAATCCTGGTGGCTCTATCATCCAGTTCCTTCGATCTCCCATGGCCACCATATAAATCCAGTTATAACAGGGGCTTTGAATGAAATTTTTAAGACAGCATTCGATTTTTTGAGAAGCTTTTTCTCTATCGATTTCACTGTAATAACCGTAGTAAATTTCCAGAAAAGATTTCTCCGAGAAATATCTGTAAGCGAGATCTCTGGCATATTTAAAAAAACGGCTCTCATCGATATCTGTATCACTTTTTTGAAGTCTTTTTAGAAATGCTTCCAGAATGTCATGAACCACGTTACCGATCTCAAGAGGTACTGAAGTCAGTTCACGTAATTGAGTCATCTTGTAGTGAGGAACATTTTTTACTGCTTTGGGATAATAGGTGTAAAAATACTGTCTTTTACACTTATCAAACACTTCGTATCTGGAAATTGACCATCCCAGAACAGGGCTGTACGGATAATTTTCATATGATAATTGCATGAAAACCCCTGGCAAAGATTTATACTACAAAATCAAGAGTATCCGGTTAACTAACCTAAATAGCTTATTCTCCAAATCTCAATCACCAGATCCTAAACAAATTCCAATAAAACCAATTATTCAAATAGCAAAGCTCAGGCTTCTTTTGACAGTGATTTTTTGTTATATTAACCGAACATTACTGCTATAAAATAGTATTTTCCAGATTTTGAAATCCGGAATCTATAATAAGCCTGGTTTTCCGGATTTATAATAATAGTTTATATGTTTCTGATGCATGTCCTTTTTACATGCACAAATTAGTTTTATAACTTTATCTTATCGGTTTCAAATGCCTGAAAAAATTTCTGAGAATCATTTAATTGACGATCACCACGAAAAAGAATATAAAACCACCAGACATAGAATCGAATTCTCCGATTCAAGGTCGTTATCGACTATCAAGAATGAATCCATCGATCTGGTAGTGACCTCTCCCCCATACCCCATGATTGAAATGTGGGATAGCCTTTTTGCTTCTTTAAATCAGGAGATTGGAGAAGCGCTTGAGAGTAATGATGGTTCCAGGGCATTTGAACTGATGAATCAGGAGCTGGACAAAGTCTGGGGCGAGCTTGCCAGAGTCGTAAAGAAAAACGGATTTGTATGCATCAATATCGGTGATGCCACCCGGAAAATTGGTGAACAATTCCAACTATACTCAAATCATTCCAGAATAACAACTGCCTTTATTGCACTGGGGTTTCAACCCCTGCCAATAGCATTATGGAAAAAAGTAACCAATTCGCCCAACAAGTTCATGGGATCAGGGATGCTGCCTGCAGGAGCATACATCACCCTCGAACATGAATACATTTTGGTATTTCGAAATGGTGGAAAAAGAGAATTTAACACTGATGATAAGAAAAACATTAGAAGTCAGAGCGCTTTTTTCTGGGAGGAACGAAACAGATGGTTTTCGGATTCCTGGGATTTAAAAGGTGTCAAGCAATCAACAGACAGTGAGAATGTACGTCAAAGAAGCGCAGCATTCACCTTTGAATTACCATACCGTCTGATAAACATGTATTCGGTAAAAGGTGACACGATCCTTGATCCTTTTCTTGGTACCGGCACCACAACATTTGCAGCTATTGCTTCTGAAAGAAATTCTATCGGAATAGAATTCGATAATAATTTTTACTCCATCCTTGTAGACGGTTTAAAGTATCTTCGTGAATATGCAAATAATACAGTAACGAAGAGACTGGAAGACCATATTGCATTTTGTGAAGAATATCAAAAAGAAAAAAGCCCCATGAAATACCAAAACAAATGCTTTGGTTTTCCTGTGATGACAAAGCAGGAAACCGATCTTGATCTTAAACATGTTTCGGCAATTAACTTTTCAGACCTGCAAAACATAACAGTTGAATATCAGCCAATTCTTACCATTCAACAGAGTCTTTTCCTGTGATAACAGAATCCACCCTGTAATCATGAAGTAAATGGCTTCAGTAGCAGTAACAGGCCGTTATAATTAATTTCGGGCAAGCACCTGATGTAGTTTAAAGCCAGATTTTACCAGCATTAATCTCTTTTTACCTGCTCACAAAACATCTATAAAATCCTGAACATCTTTACTGAGTGCCAACTCTATTCTCAAATTTGTAATATCATCTTCAGAAATCTCTCTCTGCCGAAGATGTTCATTATTCCAGCGATCAGGTGATGAATTGAAATTTACTGACTTTTTGCAGGTCTCAGACTTTGGACGCTCAATATCCGGTTCTGCATGAGCGATTCTGTCTAAAACCTTCAGCACAGTGGTGTTCTGTGTAGTACCTTTAATGGCATCAACCTGTTTCTTTGAGAGCAAAAATATCTTATTTTCAAAATACATCAGAGGTGAAAAGCAGGATGGACAATTCAGAACAATTACACAGGCATTTGTGCTTAAAAATAACTCGGCGATATGATTGCAGTGCGGACATGTCATACTCAGCGTTTTTACCATTGTTCTCTCTCCCACCTTGCTAACTTTCTGATATTTCTGAAGTCATGACATAACCGTCTTTTTCACTGGTAATCATTTCTTCAATACCTTTAATTTTACCACCAAACGCCTTTTACGTCAATAGGACCATTTTTCTATGCAGGAACCGAATCCCGAAATCCCGAACCTGGAACAGCTCCAGAAAACTATTCACCATACTGTGCAGAAACTGCAAAGAAAGCTCGATAAACAGCAGAAAGAGCTCGATGAGTCTGCAAAACACTTATGGTTTAAACAGCTTGCCGACTCCATCCTTGCCTCACCCGAAAAGGTTATTCAAAAAGAATCAAAAATCACTGTTTATAATATTTATACCCAAAAAGAAGAACAGATACCTGTTAATCCTAAATTGGATGTCCAGGAAAATGCTCAATTATTGTATAAAAAGGCTAAAAAAGCGAAACGGGGTGAGCAGATCAGTGCAAAGAAAGTAGAGGCTACAAAAGATCAGTTAAGGCGTCTTCTTGCTTTGGATAAAGAGATCAAATCCGCACTGCAAAATAAAGATGATGTCGAAAATCAGAAAATGCTTCTAAATAAATTGGAACAGGAACTTACCAGCATCGATTCTAAAATTCAGACCGGTGCCGCAAAAATTAAACCCGGAGTTAAAAAAGTACCATTTCACCATTTTGTAACCGATGGCTGGGAATTTTTTATTGGTAAGTCAGATACACAGAATGATGAATTAAGCATCCATTTTGCCCACCCATCCGATATTTGGTTACACGTGGCCGGATATGCTGGTTCTCACGTTATCATAAGACGACCTAAAGATAAACCATATCCTCAACCAGAGGTCCTTAAGAAAGCTGCTGCTCTGGCAATATGGTTTTCAAAAGCCAAACACACTTCCTTCAGTGAGGTTCACTATACAGAAGCAAGATTTGTCCGCAAGAGAAAACATGCTCCTGCCGGTGAAGTAATCGCTGAAAGGTGCAAGACTATAAGGGTAGCTCCAAAATCACCTCAGGATCTTTTCAGAACACCTTTTCTGGAAGATTCTGACAGTGAAATGTGATAACAGTGATGTATTTTGCCATCGGGCAAACTGATTCCCTTTAAGAGAGTCCCCTGATCTGCGATGCTTTCTTTTTTACAGATGGCCTTCTATGTTTTCTGGATCATGTTTCCACGATGACCATTTCATGTTTTCATTATGGCCATTATTATTTACATTCGACATTTGGAGTTCCAAACTCGACATTTGGAGTTC
>JAAYPC010000346.1 GCA_012519985.1 Fibrobacter sp. | reverse complement strand
GACCCAAAGAGACTGCCAGTTGAGAGATTTCAGGTACTTCAAGCAGCAAATCACCTTTCATTACAGTCCAATCAGACACTACGTTAAAGGGAATATTAATGGAATTCTCGATGTGCCCGCTGGAGAAAGCTTCAGCACTTCTGACATCAATTATTACAAGGTCTTTCATGTTAAGGTTTGATTCCAGCCACTCGGTGTTTACAACTCCGATATGGTACTGATGATCACCGCCATTATTTATAACAGCATCATCTGAACAATTAAAACCAGTTACGGCCATAATTGCTAAAAAAGTACAAATCGTTAATGCTACTTTTTTGCTCATTAAGCGAACTCCTTTGTGGTGAAATATGGTCAAGCGTTAGAATGAATTCGGTATAATTATATGAAAAAATTGATTGTTTTTTTCAGTATGCATTGAAAATACTAGAAAATTTGTCAAAGAAACTAACCAGCCCCAAAAAACATAATTATTAGAAAGAATATAAGTAACTACTCAGGTATCTGATGTTAAAAAAATAACGTAATAGTATCAAATCGGAAAAAAACGAACTAATTCAAAAACAATATCTAATCAGAAGTAATCTGAAAAAAATAACTAGACGAAGAATTGGCAGTAAAAAACATCCAATTCTTCAGGGCTTATCTGATTAGGAATTATTTCCGATTTCTTACCAGTTATTTGTTTCAATACCTGAATAGTTTCAAAATAAATTGCAGCAATTAACTGTAAAACCCTTTTAAGATGGCAGTAATCCTTGTTTAGTTGCCTATTAAATTTCGATGAGCAAGTACTCCGATAGGAGAGATTTTGTTTCAATAAATCTTATTTAAGCAAGGTGGATCAGAGATCTCTGTATTAAATGGAATAAACAGAGACAAAATGATTTCTGGATATAAAGGATAAATTCAGATATTTTTCAGGGGAGTACAAAAATTAGTTTTATCAGTTACTAACCTTTAAATTCATTTCCAGCATAGTCAGGACAAAATGCGTATAATTACCGGCAAAGAAAATATTCACCAGAATTTGTCTTCAATTCTTCAGGATGAATCACAGTACCATTCTGGTACTCCAGAAAAGGTTTTTTTCCCTGAATCGAGCGAGGAACTTCAATCCATACTGAAAGAAGCGAACAGCAAGGCTGTTCCTGTAGTTTTTGTTGGTGCGCAAACCGGGACCACTGGGGGGGCAGTTCCGATCGAAGGCTGCATTGCTGTGTGTTTCTCCGCAATGAACAGAATAAATTCCCTAAAGTGGTATGAAGGCACTCCGGTTTTATATTGTGATCCCGGTGTTACACTACTTTCCATAAACCAGTTTCTTCAGTCACCCCAGAGCTGGCCTTATCACGTTGAAGGAGTTGAGTCGATTCGAGGCTTTAACTATATGTATCCCCCTGATCCCACCGAATACAGCGCACAATTGGGGGGCACGGTAGCAACAAACGCTTCTGGTGCGCGATCTTTCAGGTTTGGCCCTACCCGAAATTTTGTATCTGCTTTAGATATTGTAATGGCTACAGGAGAGAAGCTGGAAATCTTTCGTGGTAAAATCATTTCACGTGATAACTGTTTTAAAATGGCAACTGATCAGGGCAGGACAATTCAGATCCCTTCTCCGACATTTACCATGCCCCAAACCAAAAACGCTTCTGGTTATTTCTCCAGGCCCTCAATGGATCTTATCGACCTGTTAATCGGATCTGAAGGAACTCTTGCTGCGTTTTCTCAGATTGGCATTCGTCTTATTCCCGAGGTTCACATAATTTCAGGTATGACTTTCTTTGAGGATAGTGAATCTGCATTCGATTTTGCAGATTTTCTGCGCCAGGAAAGCCAGGTAGTTTCAATCGAGTATTTTGATCACAACTCTCTCTCACTCGTTTCTGACAACCGTGATCGTCTGTCAGAAAAGTTTCCGGATTATCCGACAGCTAAAAGCTGTGCAGTCTTCTGGGAGTTTATGGAAAACCAACCAGATCCTTTTGAATCAAAATTCGAGTCTTGGGAGAAAAAACTCTCAATGTGCGGAACATCATTTGATCACACCTGGAGCGGTTTTGATTTGGCAGAGCGAGAACGGTTGAGAAAATTCCGCCATGCAATTCCTGAACTTATCAACTCACTTATAGCCAGAAATAAGATCGATTGGCCATCGATACGGAAAGTTGGCACAGACACTGCAATACCGGCTTCTCAATTTCGTAAAGTTTATCATCAATACATTAACACAATAGAGAAACGACAACTTGCTTGGGCTTCATTTGGCCATCTGGGTGATTATCATCTGCATATCAACATAATTCCATACAATGCCGGAGAGATGGATTCTGCGCTTGAAGTATATCGGGAAATAATGGAGATCACCATCCAAAATGGGGGAACAGTTAGTGCAGAGCATGGCATTGGCAAGATTAAGAAGGAGTTTTTTCACCGGATGTACGATGATGATGCGATCAGCCAGATGAAAGCCATAAAGAGAAGCTTTGATCCGAATGGAATTCTTAATCGTGGAAATCTGTTTTAAATTGATTTGCAGGAAACTCTTTCACACAGCTTTCGAATCAAGATTGAAATCTTCGATTTGGTAATAATCGCTGGGGAGGCTTTCCATCGAAACGTAAATTGGAATAAGCCGGTCTATTCCCATTTGCTTGAGTAAATCCACCATCTCCTTTTTTGGTTCCAATAAGCAAAGATCGCCCTGCATCTCTTTAACCTGCTTGAAACAACTTATAAGGACCGCAATCGCTCCACTATACAAGTATGTGGCATCGGTAAAACGTATGGCGATATATGTCTGCCCATTTGAGATATGACCTGATATCAGGTGACGCAGCTCCTCAAGCTGTGAGACAGCAATCTGCCCTCCAATTTCAAGAATCTGATAAATACCGCTGGGATAAGTCTTGATATTCATTTTCTGGCGCACCTCATTTCATAAATAATAAAAAGGGCCAACATATTATAACATGCTTGGCTCATTGATTCAAGCTGTCTCTGCAGACGGAGACCACCTGAGCAATCGCAGGAAACTCAGGAAGGTTATTAAGAACAAACCATAGCCTCTCGATTGCCACCGGAATAAAGTCTCTGTACCACTCTTTCCCCTTGTGGATAGAAAGATTTCCGTACGCCCCTAATGCTTGCATAAGCCTTTGTGCAGCACAGATATAAAATGATCTTTGATCGAAACCCTTCTTATGCAGACCATTATAATATCTATAGAGTTCTGTCACCATGTGCTGATTAAGCATCTCCACATAAGGGTCAAACAAAAGCGATGCAACGTCATAGCCGGCAGGTCCCAACCTGGCTCCCTGGTAATCCACAAAGCGGATTTTGCCATCATGGAGCATAACATTTTCAGACTGGAAATCCCGATGTATGCACACCTTGGGAAGGGTTGCTGCTTCTTCTGCCAACGCTCTTCGCTCCCTCTCCCAGGATGAATTCAGAAGATGTTCAGCAGCGAAATAATCGGTTATACAGTAATGAGCAAAATACCATGATTCCCAAAGAAATGTTTCCAGGTCCATAGATCTTGCTGCAATGACTGGACTGGCATCGGTTTTTATACTCTGCCACACAAAAAGGGCATCCAGAACCGATCGATATTTTTCCACGATTCTGGTACTATCTTCTGCATTCTGCAGACAGTAATTTTTCAGCGTTGTACTTCCCAGATCCTCCTCCAGGATCAGTCCACGCACAACATCTGCGCTATGGATTTTTGGTAGAAAAGGAACAACTGTGCAAAGATCCTTCTGGATCTTTAAAAACCTTGGCCAGTCCTCATCCCTTCCATCCCAGACCACCAGCACAAAGGAACGATTCTCAGATGAAAGCCGCAGAAAATACCGGGATGACCCTGCTCTTCCGGCAAGCTCCACTTTCCATTTATCAGGAGAGAAATCACTGATTTCACTTTTAAGAAATTCTGTTTGTGCGGGTGTACATTCAACGGTACTCATCAAGACAGATTACTCCAAAAGGGGTGACTAGTGAATTGTAAATCGGGGTGAGATTGTCTATTACGCTGTTTTTAAAAACGACACTATTTATAATTACGTTTGAGGCTCCTATTGATTCGGACTCTACCCACGCATTTTCAAGTGACTGAAAGTCCTGCCCAGAAATGGAACGTGGAACAGCATAACCTTTCTCACTATTTATAAAAAGGCAATCCGGTATATCCAGGTTTACAACTTTTCTGATAACATCAAGATGCACCCGGGCCAGTGCCTGCGGAGTGCCAATGTCTCTCCAGTATCCATCCTGCACCAGAAAAACCCCGGTTTTCATTCTATTCTGAAATGCCCTGGTCCATACCGGCACTATGGAGAAATCATCATCAGTCAAAAGGGAAAGGAACTCTCTTTTGTACAAAGCAGCACCTATAAAATCAGCGCCACAGACGGAAGGAGAGCTTGTTTCTGCTGTTGTTCCCAGATAAGTTCCGTTTTCTTTATTGAAAAGAACAGTTCCGTTACCACCGTAAGGTTTAAATGCAATAAGCAGGCAACTGAAAGGAGAATCTTTAAAAAATTGAATTACCGGATTGAGGTCGAACTGACATACTATATCCACATTAAGAACAAAGAAAATATCATCCTGAGCAAGAAAGTCTCTGGCAAAATAAAGTGCACCTCCGGTTCCTCTTATCTTTTCTTCATGGAAAGTCTTAAATGTAATAGAAGAACTTTCTCTGAACTGCTCAATCTGAGCTGATAAATAATGGGAATTCACTCCTATGGATTCAAATCCATGATTCTTAAGGAAGTCAAGAGCTCTGGCCAGAAGAGGTTTTCCGGCAACAGGGACCAAAGCCTTTGGAATATGGGTGGTAATCGGATTTAAACGGGTACCAAAACCTGCAGCAAGAATAAAACCGGTCATTTAAATGTGCTCCGGATAATGAGCAACACTGTTAAAAATGTCAAAATAGGGCTTGTAACTTTGCTGCCATTGAGCCTTGATTTCAGCTAAAGGTTTATTGTCAAGCAGTGACGTTCGCAAAGTGCTGTCTCCGGAAAGGATATCAAAAGGCATCTTTACAGTTTCGTATTCATAGGGCGGATCCTTAAACATGAACTCATCTGAATTGTCATTCAAAACAGCCTTGAGAACAGCCACAGTTGTGAGCACCGGATAAAAATCGGAAGCACTTGTGACATGTATCTGTATCCCGTTACAGTATTGCCCCTGCCATTTCTGGAAAGTGGGAATAAAACCATGTTCTCTGAAAAGACATCCGCTTAACTTTTGATTAGAAAGTGATTGGATCAGTCTGCGGCTGTTTACATAAGGAGCTCCTGATATTTCGAATGGTCTGGTAGTTCCTCTTCCTTCGGACATATTTGTAGCCTCAAGAAGAACCATTCCCGGATAAACCACTGCAGTATCAACTGTGGGCATATTAGGCGATGGGAGCACCCATGGAAGTCCGGTTTGTGGCCATAAAGAGCTTCGCCACCAGTTTTTCATCCAGACTACCTCCAGTTCAAACTCCGGGAAATAACACTTTTTCAGCATTAATGCCATTTCACCCATGGTCATCCGGTGGCACAGAGGTATCTGCGCCCCTCCCACAAATGAAAAATAATCAGGCGAAAGCATTGGCCCATCAAAGGGAACACACCCGATTGGGTTAGGACGATCTAAAACCCAGAGTGGTAGCCCTTTTTCCATACAGGCTTCCATGCATAATTTTAGAGTCCATACATAGGTATATGGTCGTGCACCGACATCCTGAATATCAAACACCATAGCATCAAGTCCCTCAAGCATCGGAGGAGACGGTTTACGAACCTTGCCATAAAGGCTAAAAACCGGTACTTTCAGTTCCGGATGAATCCCGCCTTCCCACTCAATCATATTGTCCTGGGTTTGACCATAGATACCATGCTGGGGGCCAAAAATAGCTGCCAGTTTAAGATCTGGATGTTTTGCCACTATATCTATTATATGAGAGATGTTGGAATCTACAGATGCTGCGTGGCAGACCACTCCAATG
The DNA here is from genome assembly GCA_012519985.1 of Fibrobacter sp. Taxonomy (GTDB): domain Bacteria; phylum Fibrobacterota; class Chitinivibrionia; order Chitinivibrionales; family Chitinispirillaceae; genus JAAYPC01. Next base: position 26,538 of record JAAYPC010000346.1, on the reverse strand, counting down.
CGCTTTCCCTTTAATGATGAAGGGATGTTTTCAATAAAGCAATCCAGTCCGAAACGAGTCATAACTGATCCTGAAATTATGTAAGTTTTTCTACTGAAAATTATTCAGAAGAGTGAGGTTTTTCTGTTTAATTCTGCACCAGTTAAAAATACAATGAATGCTAAAAATTTGCACATCCTTTTAGAAAAACAACTACTTAGTGTTTCTTTGGGAGTTCGGGATCAACATAAAGTTAGCTTAAAAAAAGCTTTGTTTGAGGATAATCTAACAAGAATTAGAACGTAATAAGATATAATAGCTTCCCAAAAACGAGCAGCAAACAATTCAGAGGAATAAAATTTTTCCTGATTAATGACACCGCAAGTACAATAAGCGGAAAGTCATTTGCATATAATACAAATCTGTTTTATAATAAAGCGATTCTGGTCTTTAAGTTTTAAAACGGGTGCAGGTTTAAACCGTTTTTAATAATCCATTTTTCACAATAAAAAGCAGTTTTGTTCGATGCGGTAGTGCGATTTCAAGGCGAATCGCCTAATCTAAAGGTTGTTGAAAAAAGATTTTGAGATTTTTTTCACAATTTTTACCTATGAGAGTAATATTTTATGTATACTCTAACGTCGGATAAAACTTAAAGGAGGCCACGTTTGGAAAACAAAGCGACAAACTGCATTACTGAAGGTGCAGCAAAAGAGATGTTTGACAAACTAGATCAGTTCATCGATTCTCTGGGAGTCAACAGTTGCAGTCCCAGGCGCAAGGGCGATCTTATTATGATTCTTCATCAGGCTCAGCATATCTTCGGGTATCTTCCGGAGGAAGTGCAGACCCATGTTGCCCGCAAACTAAACATTCAACATTCAGAAGTCTCAGGGGTGATAAGTTTCTATAACTATTTCACTACCGAACCCAAGGGAAAGCATAATATTTCAATTTGTCTGGGAACAGCCTGTTTTGTAAAAGGTGCAGACAAGATTCTGGAGGAGTTTGAAAAAGAGCTGGGTATAAAGGCGGGGCAGGTGACAGAGGATATGGAGTTTTCCATAGATGTCGTTCGTTGTGTAGGAGCTTGCGGGCTGGCACCGGTTATAACCATTGGAGAAAAGGTTTTTGGAAAGCTGAAACCCGGTGGTGATGTAAAGAAGATACTTAGCCAGTTTAAAAACGAGGTAAAAGAATGAAACTTGAAAGAATAAACAGTTATCCTGAACTTCTGGAAAGATATAAGGCATTAGGGTACCTTCTGGGGCTTAGAGAAGAGGGTACCGGACAGAAATCCACTTTTGAAAGAGATATACTGGTTTGCGGAGGAACCGGGTGCGTTTCCAGTAACAGTACAAAGATAGTGGAAAACCTTCAGTCTGAGATAAAGGCTTGCGGACTTGATCAAAAAGTGCAGGTGTTAAAGACTGGATGTTTCGGATTTTGCGAAAAGGGTCCTATCGTATTGATTCAGCCGGACAATGTTTTTTATGTTCAGGTCTGCCCTGAAGATGCCAAAGACATTGTGGAGCAGCATTTAATTGGCGGTACAAGGGTAGAGAGGCTTCTCTATGAAGAACCGCTTCTTAAAAAGAAAATTGAGAAGAGCAAAGACATTCCTTTTTATAAAAAGCAGATCCGTATTGCTTTACGCAACTGCGGAGTCATAAATCCGGAAAACATACTGGAATATATAGCAGCTCAGGGATTTCAGGCGCTTGGAAAATGTCTAACCGAGATGGACAGTCAGCAACTGATAGATCTTATAAAGAAATCAGGATTGCGGGGAAGAGGTGGTGGTGGTTTCCCTACCGGTATAAAGTGGGAAGCTGCCAGTAAATATGACAGTCCCGAGAAATTTGTTATCTGTAACGCTGACGAGGGAGATCCGGGTGCATTTATGGATCGCTCTATCCTGGAAGGAGATCCTTGCAGTATTGTCGAAGCGATGACAATTACCGGGTATGCCATTGGAGCATCACAGGGTTATGTATATATCCGTGCAGAGTATCCTTTGGCTATTCACCGGCTTCAGATAGCCATTAAGCAATCTCGCGAGATTGGTATGCTGGGTAAGAATATCATGGGAAGCGGCTTTGATTTTGATATTGATCTGAAGTTTGGTGCCGGTGCATTTGTGTGCGGTGAGGAAACAGCATTGATCCGCAGCATTGAAGGAAACAGGGGAGAGCCGACAACCAAACCGCCATTTCCTGCAGAGAGTGGTCTCTGGAAAGTTCCCACCTGCGTCAACAATGTGGAAACATTTGCCAACATACCTCCTATAATTACCAAGGGTGTGGAATGGTTCAACTCGATTGGAACCGAAAAATCCAAAGGAACCAAAGTTTTCGCTCTGGCCGGAAAGATCAATAATGTAGGGTTGGTAGAAGTTCCTATGGGTACGACTCTTCGGGAGATTATTTATGATATTGGTGGAGGAATTCGTGGAGGCAAGGATTTCAAGGCTGTACAGACCGGAGGTCCTTCGGGCGGATGTATCACCAAAGAGAATCTTGACACTCCAATCACTTATGAAAATCTTACCGCTATAGGTTCCATGATGGGTTCCGGTGGTATGATTGTAATGGATGAAACCGATTGCATGGTTAATATCGCCAAATTTTATCTGGAGTTTACTCTTGATGAAAGCTGCGGTAAATGCACTCCATGTCGTGTGGGTAATAAGAGACTGCACGAGATGCTTACAGCCATTACTGATGGAAAAGCTGAAGAGGACACACTGGAAAAACTGGGTGCGCTGGCAGACACCATAAAGAAAACTTCGCTTTGCGGTTTGGGACAGACTTCACCAAACCCGGTCCTTTCGACAATTAAGTTTTTCAAAAACGAATACGTCGAACATGTCAGAGATCATAAATGCAAAGCCGGTGTATGCAAAAATCTGATGCAGTATTTCATTCTCAGTGATAAATGTATCGGATGTACAGCATGTGCCAGGAACTGTCCTCAAAACTGTATCACGGGGAAAGTTAAGCAGCCGCATGAGATCGATCAGTCCAAATGTATCAAATGTGGCGTGTGTTACCAGAAATGTAAATTCTCCGCGATTGAAATCCGATAACCGAATTTTTTCATCAGTAACATACTGATGTTCAGATGATAAGGAGAACTAAATGGCTCGAGTGATAATAAACGATACTCCTGTGGAAGTGTTCAAGGATGCTACAATTCTTGAAGCTGCAAAGGAGCTTGATGGTGTATATATTCCGACCCTCTGTCATATGAATCTGGAAAGTTTCAATGTGGAACACCGGGTGGGATCCTGCCGTATCTGCATGGTTGATGTGGAGATGGGTGGAAGGAAAAAGATGATGCCGGCATGCTGTACACCGGTTCAGGATGGGATGGTGATTAAGACCAATACTGCAGAAGTGATTCAGGCACGCAGAATCGTGCTTGAACTGCTGCTTTCTGATCATCCTTTTGACTGCCTTAATTGTGCCAAAAATCTCAATTGTGAATTGCAGAGTCTTGCACAGCAGTTCGGAATCGAAAGTTTGAGCTATAAAGGTGAAATGTCCCAGTATCCGGTGGACATCACCAGTAAAGCTATCAAACGGGATCTGAGTAAATGTATCATGTGCAGAAGATGTGAAACCGCCTGTAATGATATTCAGACTGTAGGTACCCTCTCTGGTTACGGAAGAGGATTTAATTCTGTTGTAGCTCCGGCTGAAATGAAACCACTATCAAACACCAACTGTGTGATGTGTGGACAGTGTGTCAATGTGTGTCCCACTGCTGCACTAACTGGGATCAGTTTTACAAAAAAGGTCTGGGCTGCACTCAGTGATCCCTCCAAAAAGGTGATAGTGCAGGTTGCTCCGGCTGTGAGAGTAGCAATAGGGGAGGAATTCGGAGAAGAGCCAGGAACCGATATGACTGGTAAACTTGTATCCGGATTGAAACAGATCGGCTTTGATGCCGTGTTCGATACCAATTTCGGTGCTGACCTTACTATTATGGAAGAAGCACATGAATTTCTGGAGCGATTCAAGAGCAATGAGAATCTGCCGATTCTTACCTCCTGTTGCCCCGGATGGGTTAACTTTCTGGAATTTCAGTTTCCGGACCTGATTAACATTCCATCAAGCTGCAAGTCGCCCCAGCAGATGTTTGGTGCGATTGCCAAGACATACTATGCCGAAAAGATCGGGGTAAAGCCGGAAAATCTTATCGTGGTTTCGGTTATGCCATGTCAGGCTAAGAAATATGAGGCCGGAAGACCTGAATTTGCCAATAATGAAATTCCGGATGTGGACTATGTTGTTACCACAAGAGAACTGGCCACCATGTTCAGAGAGGCTGGAATAGATATTACTAAAATGCGTGAGGACAACTTTGATAATCCGCTGGGAGAATCTACTGGTGCTGCAGTGATTTTCGGAGTCACCGGTGGAGTGCTCGAAGCTGCTTTACGTACAGCTTACGAATGGGCTACCGGAAAAGAACTGAAAAATGTGGATTTCACTTCTGTTAGAGGCCTGGAAGGCATCAAGGAGGCTACTATCGATATTGAAGGCCAGAAAGTAAGTGTTGCGGTATCTTCAGGGTTGGGTAATGCCAGAAAACTGCTGGAGAAAATTCAGAGAGGTGAATGCCGTTACCACATGATTGAAATCATGGCCTGCCCGGGTGGATGTATCAACGGTGGTGGACAGCCATTTATTCATGCAGACACCGACATTCTTCAACAGAGAATGAAAGGTATTTACAGTATTGACCAGGAAAAGGAGATTCGCAAATCGCACGAGAATCACTATATCCAGAGGCTCTACCGTGAATTTCTGGGTCATCCGGGAGGTGAAAAGTCCCACAGACTTCTTCACACCGAATATTACAGAAAATAACTCCTTTGCACTTCGTTTTAGAGAAAAGGATCGGTTGCTTGACCGGTCCTTTTCTTTTTGCGCCATTACTCCCTGATTCCTTATACATTTTTACTTAATAGCTCAATTGTACCAGACCAATAATGGCAATTAAGCTTTGAATGCTGTTTCTATCTGCATTTGTTCATTGCACATTGATGAGGAATCCTCCACTGGAAAGCATCTCCCTTGACAAGGGGGTAGTTTGAGAGCGCTTCGAGTGGGTTTCTGGATAGAGAGGTGTTTGATGGGTGGAGCCACTCATTTTGTCGAGTCTGCGAGTATCAGGTCATTTCGACGCGTCTGCGAGGAGAAATCTTTCTTTTTATCCTCCTCCCTCATCCTTTTATACAATACCTGACAATAATGATATGGGAAAGATTTCTCACATTCGTTCGTCTCTGTCGGTGTGGTAAAAGAAGCTTTTCATCACTCCAGAATTAATTATTTATTATCTTAGTCATAAAGAATGGTCCAAAAAAAGAAGAACATCGGCTAAAGGAGAACTTATGAAAAGAACGATTCTTCTTATGCTTTTTCTGGTATACTTTGTGGTAATCAGCCATATCGATGCGCGGAGCAGGCAGTTTATTTTTGGTGCAGATATCTCCTGGGTTGATGCAGATATCGATAATGGACAGAAGTATTATGATGAAAACCAGCAAAAAGAAGTTCTCCAAATTCTCAAAGAACACAAATTCAACAGTATCAGACTGCGGCTTTTTGTAGATCCTTCAGCGTATGTTCCGGGTGAAGAATGGGATAACCCATATTCGACTAAAGGGTACTGTGGACTTGAGCGTACGGTTGCCTTTGCCAAAAAAATAAAAGAGGCGGGAATGATGTTTCTGCTGGATTTCCATTACAGCGATACCTGGGCAGATCCGGGAAAGCAGCACAAGCCCATGTCATGGAGAGAGCTTTCCTATCCGGATCTGGTAAAGAAAGTACGCTCCTATACTCGTGAGTCACTTGAAGCATTCAAAAAAGCTGGTGCATTACCGGATATGGTACAGATTGGTAACGAGATCGTTGCTGGAATGATATGGCCGGATGGAAGCAGCAGCAATATGAAACAGTTTGCAGAACTGGTCAATGCCGGAATCGATGGGGTAAAGGATGTCAGTGAAGAGATAGAGATCGTGATTCATTCGCTATCGGATAAAAATCCAAGTGGTTGGCTCAGCAATCTTATAAAAGCCGGGGTAAAGAAAGAAAGGATCGATATCTTCGGACTCTCCTATTATAAGCAATATCATGGGACACCCAATGATCTCATGAATAATCTTACTGGGATAACCAGAACGCATGATGTAAAGATTGTGGTAGCTGAATATGCAGAAGTACACGAGCAGGTGAATGATATCGTGTTTAATCTTCCGGGTGAAAAGGGGATTGGTACCTTTGTCTGGGAACCTACAAGGTGGAATGAAACGCTTTTTACTAATGGAAGGACGAACTACAGAATCGACATTTATCCTAACTTGTGGACCAGGTACGGTAACGATACATTGCCTCTGAAAGATAAGCCGGTGGCTAACCGGAAGTCGTTTTCTATTGCAGAGCAAGGATCGGATGGAAATGTATGGATAGCTCGCGGTGGGGTATTGCGTCGGGGAGACAGAGTGGTTACAGGTTATTCGATTTTGGATCTGCAGGGAAGAATAGTTGCTGCGGATAGGGGTAATGGATCAGCCAGTTTACTGAATTTACCGGCGGGAAATGTGTATATTGTTCGTATGCAAGATGCTCAGAAGCGGGATATACAGAGAGTTTTGCATTGTATTTGGTAGCGGGGGCACGATATCACGCGAAGACGCTGGTGCCTCACTGCCGTTAGTTCACACTTCGCATCCAGCTACGTGCCCTTCGGGTCCCGGAGTACCGGGATGGTCTTCGCACATCCTGTGCTTCGGTTCGGCGCTGAACAACGCCCTTCCTCTACTCCCCACACTAAACACAATTAATAAAAAAGCCTCAGGTTAAGAAACCTGAGGCTTTTTTAATATTTGGTAGCGGGGGCACGATTTGAACGTACGACCTTTGGGTTATGAGCCCAACGAGCTACCGGACTGCTCCACCCCGCGATATTTCAATGTTTTATACCTGCTTTTTATTGCAAGTATCGTGCCTTTCTCAATCGGCCCATCAAATATAATTGTTCTCATTATCTTCTACAAGTAATTTTTATAATATATTCTGATATTTTTATTTTGCGAAGATAAATGATGAAATGGGGATATGGGGTCGGACCACGCTTATCCTCTTCTATAACCAGGGTTTATGTAATTTTAACCGTCAATTTTTAACCGATAATATCAAACATTTCCTGACTCATATTTAATTTATTGTAATAAATATGACGGTCCCTGACGGGATCAGGAAGGAACGGGAACAATAGATTTTTACATGGTGTAGTTCATGGGGGAGCTAATAGAGTTCGATCTTGTGAATGTAGTCTAAATTCGAAGGCAATGACGTTCGCATTCTGATATCCCCACTAAGAGGCTAGCCGTAACTAATAAAGGGCGCATGCCGTACCATAAATATTTAATTTCGAATATCGAAGTTAAGAGAGAAGAACGTAGAACGAATCCAAGATTTCGAATTTCGGAGAACGAAGAATAGGGGACGGGGAACAGATTTTAAATAACGAATCTAATAATGAATTTCGAATATCGAAGAAAAAAAGAAGAAATCCTGTTTTGTGCGTGCGTTCGAAGGTAAGCATACGGTAAAACCAATGTTTCGTAATTTCTGAAAACCAGATTTTAGCTTAGATCTAATCGGTTCTGCTCCCAAATTAAACAACTATTCACGATTTCCTTTCACTTTCTGGCAGCCATTGAAGCGGCCGAGATGAAGACATTGGTAGAAAAAGGCGAATTACGCAATATATCGGTCAACTTAGGATTTCAGAACAGCGAATCTGCAATATATCGGTCATCTTAAGAGTTCAGAACAGCGAATTTCCGCAATATATCAGTCATCTTAAGATTTCAGAACAACGAATTACCGCAATATATCGGTCATCTTAAGATTTCAGAACAACGAATTACCGCAATATAACGGTCACCCTGAGATTTCCGAAAAGCGAATTACCGCAATGTAACGGTCACCCTAAGATTTCCGAAAAGCGAATTTACGCGCATATCGGTCATCCTAAGTGTTTAGAATAGCAATGTTACGCGTAATACTGGTCACCTGAAGTGTTTAAAACAGCAAAGTCACGCATGAAAAGGCACTTCTAAAGTGTTTTGTTGAGCGCAACACGCGTGGAAACGCACTTTTAAAGTGTGTGGTTGACCGCAATTACGCGTAAGATTGCACTTTTGTAAAGTATGGTTGACCTGCTTAATATACGCATTTTGATATTTCGAAAAAATGTTCAGGCCGCTGAATTACAAGTATAATGGTATTCAGGGTATATAGAACGGTTGATCTGGGTAGTAGCATGGGTTAGGAGCTGATGTCAGTGATGCTTTGGTTCAGGAAGTTCTATTCTCTGATTTTTTCTACTTACTTGAAACAAGGGAGGTATTGGAATAAGGTGTTATTCCATTCTACCTCCCATGTGTTATCATTTACTATTGGCTTCATGGACTCACTTGTTTTCTTTAGCTCCCGGCAACCTCTGGTTGTGGCTCATAAACCTTTTCTGATATTGTTTCACGTTTCCTGATCCGGGCAACATAATCATCGATCAGAGCATTAGTCTCTGCTACGGCTGTTATATACAGTTCCGGATTTAGCTCTTCCATAATGTCAAGAAGAGTGAGTATCTGAAAAATCTGAACTTAATTTAATTGATGGAATTGGTTAGCAGGAGTGGAAATGTTGCATTTTTGGTTAATCGTTTAAAAATTGTATATACAACTGGTTAATCCACTGAAATTACAGCAGTTAATCGTGGTCAGACCCCAAATCCTGCAGTGGACAACTCATCCACAGCTGCTTATAAACTATAACAAATCACATTTTTGTATCAAAAACTCCTGCCCGATACAAAATCCAATAAATATCAGCTCAGATATAAGCCTTTACAGTTATTTAAACACAATTTACCTGGGCACAATAATTGCACTGTTTCCTACACAAAAAAAACAACTGTTAATTTCAGGTGTATGACCATGAATAAATACAGTGTACCTCGGTATCTATACAGGATAACAATGAAGGTATTATTTGTAATGTTGATATTGGCTGCAGCATCGATACGATCCGTTGCCCAGATTAAGGCAGCAGTAGCAGCTAATATGAAATTTGCTTTTGAAGATATTAAAACGGCCTTTTCAAAAAAAACTGGTTATGAAGTAATCTCAGTTTATGGATCATCCGGAAGACTTGTTTCGCAGATAAGAAACGGGGCACCATTTGACCTCTTTATCTCTGCAGATACAGGCTTTATAGATAGTATTTGTGTCTCAGGATTAAATGCAGGAAAACCGGAAATTTATGCGTTCGGTAAACTCGTGTTATGGACTGTGAAATCTATGGACCTCTCAAGAGGTGTATCATTGCTTGCCGATAGTTCTATTCGAACAGTGGCTTTTGGTGATATGAAACTGACCGTTTATGGGCCGGCGGCAAGAGATTGTCTGAAAAAGGTTGATCTCTGGGATAATGTCAAGGATAAGGCGGTTTATGCTTCAAATATTTCTCATGTGGCACAATTCATTGTGAATGGATCAGCAGATATCGGGTTTTGTGCAAAGTCGATCGTCCTTTCAAAGGAGATGAATGGGCGAGGGAAATGGATCGAAATCGATTCAACAATGTACAATTCTTTACCTCAATCAGCAGTGATCCTCAAGCATGGAGAAAAGAACCATTCTGAAATAACACACGCATTGTTTGACTTTTTATATTCGGATGACTCAAGAGATATACTTACTAGTTACGGATACAAAGTACCATGAATGTAATTCCAGGCATAATTTCATCGGTTCAGGAAGACGAATTGTTTGCGCGTATCGCCATAGAAAACAATGGAGTCCATTACACTGCCTGCATTCTTAATTCATCTTATGACACAACATATAGTAAACCGGGTATCCCGGTTAATATGGTTTTTAAGGAGACCGACACTATTATCTCTTTACCGGCAGAAAATGTTGTCTGTTGCAGAAACAGGTTTCATTCAAGCATAGTCTCGATTGTTTATGGAGCTATTATGACACGAATTGCTGCAGACTATAAAGGTTTTCCTATAATTTCACTGGTTGCAAGTGAATCGGCCCGTTTGCTGAATCTCAGGATTGGTCTTCCCGTTATCTGTATGGTAAAGTCAACGTCAATGATGCTCAGCAGAAGAGAGTTGGATTCCTGATGATCGATATCACACCAGTTATTCTGAGTTTCAGACTTGCATTGTTATGTACGATCATTCTCACAATAATTGGCGTGCCTATCTCTTACTGGTTGACCTCTTCGCAATCTTTATTGAAGTATTTTTTCCGTTCAGCCGTATTACTGCCACTTATCCTGCCTCCATCAGTGCTTGGATTTTATTTCCTTTTACTATGGAGCCCACTGTCTCCAGTGGGGCAGATGCTTGATAAAGTTTTTCATATAAGGCTTGTATTCAGTTTTGAAGGTCTGGTAATTGCATCAGTTATTGCTGGTCTTCCATTCATGATCAACCCGCTCATGGCAGGTTTTGAGAGTCTGTCGCTGTCGCTGAAAGAAGCATCGAATACTCTTGGAAAGAGTGATTTCGAAACCCTTATTCGCGTGCTGCTGCCATCAATAAGACCTTCACTTCTTATCGGTATTATAATGACATTTGTCCATACATTCGGAGAATTCGGACTTGTGTTAATGCTCGGAGGAAAAATCCCCGGAAAAACATTGACCTCATCAATTGCCTTATATGATCATGTTGAAGCACTTGAGTTTTCGCAGGCACATATCTATGCAGCAGTGATTACTTTCAGTGCATTTCTTTCTCTGGTACTGCTCTTTATTTTGAACAAAAAAACGCGATCTGGTCGATGATATCAATCAATGTGTCAAAAAAGTTACTTACTTCTGAAGGTCCCATTACATTTTCGGTTCATCTTGAAATCAACAAGAGAGAATTTATCTCGTTTTTTGGACCTTCCGGTGCAGGGAAAACCACAACGCTGCGTATGCTGGCCGGGTTGACAAAACCAGATACCGGCAGCATTATTGTAAATGGTCAGGTCTGGTTTGATTCCGAAAAAAAGATAAACATTCCAGTTCAGAAAAGAAATATCGGGTTTGTTTTCCAGGATTATGCGCTTTTTCCAACTATGACAGTCCGTCAGAACCTCGAATATGCAGCCGGAAAAAATTCTATGTCAATTGGTGCAATCATGGAGACAATGGCATTGAATACTTTTGCCAATACATATCCTGCAGATCTCAGTGGCGGGCAGTGTCAGAGAGTTGCATTAGCCCGGGCTCTGGTACGTTCGCCTCAAATATTGCTTCTGGATGAACCGCTATCGGCCCTTGATTGGCAATTGAGATGTACTTTGCAGAATGAAATTATAAAACTTCATAATCAGTTTAATCTTACATCGGTTATCGTAACCCATGATATAACAGAAATATTTAAAATGACAGACAAGGTCGCAGTTTTCGGAAACGGAACTGTCCTGAGGCAAGGTACACCGGATTTGGTTTTCGGTAATCGCTTAAGCACCAGATTCAGAGTCATCGGGAAAATAGTTGCATTTAAAACCTCTGAAGTTGCGTCAGTAATGACTGTCCAGGTAGGGGATTCCCTGACACAAATTGTTGTCGATACAGAGGAAGCTGCACACTACAAAGCCGGAGATGAAGTTATTGTAGCTGCCAAGGCTTTTAAACCTATTCTGTTACCACTTGCAAAAAATCAAAAGCTATAATATCAACACAGTTATGTCAGGTTGAATAACAAAAGCCAACCACGGATGTTACACGTTACCGGTATGATAGCCTCTTTCATTCCGAGATGGATTTATTTTTCTTTAATCCTTAATGTTATTCAGTTTCTACTTTTAGATTATTTTTCTGCTCTCTTTACTTAGTTATTCGTTATTCGATATTCGTTATTCGTTATTCGTTATTCGTTATTCGTTATCTTCTTCCAAGACAGCACTGATTTTGACAAAAAATTATAGATTGCATACCCAGAACTCCATGGGAGGTTCGCAGGGAGAAAAACCGGATTTCAGGTATGTCTTTTTGGCGGTAATATTATCTGCTCTTACTTCCAGTGTTATTTTGCAATAACCAAGCTTAAAGACTTTTTCCGCAATCTTTTTCATAAACCATGATCCGTAACCTTTATTCCGGAATTTTTTATATAGTATGAAATCGTGAATGTTTAATAGCTTTTTCATTTTAAAAGTTGAATACCCGGTAAAGCAAACTGCCATTCCCGCAATAGTATCATCTATCTTGAGTAAAAATACAAGCGAAGTCGGATGCGATTTGAGTCCATCAATGAGTTTAAGCCAATCATCACCATCAATCAAACCGATTTCGCCTCCCATGGGATCACAGCGGTATTCATTGATAAGATCAATGATTGCGCAGCAATGTTCATGGTTATCCAGATCTGCAGTGATTATGGAAAGTAAGCTTGATGTCATAATTCTACATAGTTATGAAACATATCCCGAACTTCATTTTCTGAAAAAGATTTTTTCTCTGATCGGGCGATATTCTGAAGAGTTTTAAGAAATTCGCGCAATTTTTCAACAGAAGCAGAATTTGCTTTATCTCCAAGTATGTACCTGATTCCATTTACACCGCTATGGGTTCCTATACAAAATTTAGATGGTGCATGTCCAGTTAGTTCAGGATTGTAGGGTTCATAAGAGTTACGGTTTTTAATAAGGCCATTACAATGAATACCCGACTTGTGCAAAAAAACTGATTTCCCGGTAATTGGTTTATTATCAGGAATCCGGCTGTTTGTAATTTCTGCAACAGTCTTACAAACAGATGAGATAGCGCTCGTATTAAACTTCACATATAATGATGTTGTTTCTATAATCGCCATCACAACTTCTTCAAGTGCAGCATTTCCGGCACGTTCACCAATGCCATTTACAGTTACAGAGGTATAATCAACCCCGGTTTCAAGAGCGGTGATCGTATTGGCTGTAGCCATACCGAAATCATTATGGCCGTGAAACTCAAGTACATCACCAGGAACTGTTTCAAGCAAATGTTCAAACAGCCTTCTGGTTTTCATGGGTGAAAGAATGCCGACTGTATCAGCGATTCTGACTCTTTGGGCACCAGCATCAAAAGCTGTTGAAATGAATCTTTTAAGGAAAGGCAGATCTGCCCGGGTCGCATCCTGAGCTCCGACAGAAACTGCACGCTGGTTTGCACGCGGAATTTTAATCAGCCCAGGCAAATTATCCAGTATGTACTTATCATTGACATGCATTATGTCCATATGTACTGCAGAGACCGGGAAGGAAATATGGACACAGTCGCAACCACATGACAAAGCATGATCAATATCCTTTTCATTTGCCCTGCACCAGCCAATAAAAGTGCATTGAGGAAAAAGTTTTTTTAATTTCATCAAATCGTTTCGTTCCTCCGACCCCATTGCCGGTATACCAGCTTCAAATATCTGAATACCAGCATTAAAAAGGGCAGAGATTATAGCCTTTTTATCACTATAGGAGAACGATACATGAGGAGCCTGCGCTCCATCGCGCAATGTAGTATCTATCAATTCTATATATCTTGGATTTTCCTCATTGTTTTTTAACATACGGCTGTTTTCCGGATTGAGTAATTCTTAAATTAGCCAATTTTATCGAATTATTTCAGGAGATTGCGGAGCTCGAAAATGACAGCTCTGGACCTGGAGAACAATTTGATGCAGGCGATAATGAACCAGGTTTCACCGGACATTCTTTGCATCCGCAACTCCTTTCAATTTAAAATTTGTAGCTATTAAGGTTTTGAATCAGATAAATGACAATAAATCAGTAAATTATACCTAATCAGTTAGGCCCTGAAGAATAAGCAACTTTTTACATCTCCTTTTCTTTGTTTAGATATTTTTTCCTTATTACTTCTGATTATGTATTGTTTTGATATTATTCAATTTTTTCCGATTTGATATTATTCCCTGTTTTTTTATCATCAGGTGCCTTAGTAGTTACCAAAATTTGTTTAAATTCATGTAATTTGGTATTTATCTAGCGGCTTTCCCTCTTCAAGTGCATCCAGAACCTCATCGATTTTTGATTCTGTTACTTCACCATACCATAGATTCTGTGGATATATGACCATTACTGGTCCCTTATCGCATAATTTAAGACAGCCAGTCATTGATACACTTACCTCGTCCATTCCACGATCTGAAAGTTCATTTTCAAGATACTGAAGAAGGGAGCCTGCGCCTTTCTTATTGCAGACACCCTGAGGTGTCCCTGACATCCTGAAACTTGCACATACAAAAATATGGTGCTTTGGTTTTTTCATTTACCAACTCCTTCTTGAGATTGATAGTAAAGCTCATTTCCGAGCTGAAGTTCTCCGATCTACACGAACAAGACAATAACACGAATCACACGAATAAGATTATGACAATGACACGACTAAGAGAAAAACATTATGGTCTTAGTTCTTTCGTGTTCATTCGTGTTTCCTCAATCGTGTTATTCGTATATCTTTTACAATATCTCATCCACATCCCTGTCCACCACATTTACATCCATCAGAACTGCAGCACTTCTTAACGGATACTACCGGTTGAGGTGTTTTACCATCCAACAAATTCTGAAGTGCCTGATCGATCATTCCCTCAGTAACAATTACCTTCAAACCGGAACCATTGAGGACTACTTTGGGTGATTGACCAGCCTGGTTTACAAGTATAGTGTGACAATCTTTCAACAGATCAGCCAGTTTAAGCCATCTGTCAATACCAGCCCCCGGTTGCGGCGCATTGCGGACTTCAACAAGAGAAAAGGATTCTTCATCAATTTTGAAAACATAAAAATGAGTTGCTCTTCCGAGATGTTCATTAATTAACATACCTTCTCTGCTTGCAACTGCCACACAAGTTCGTTTTTCAAGAGGATTTAAAGGCATATTGGCTGTCTCTCGTAATAATTCGTTTATAATACTGCTGTTTTGTGCTCCAAGCCGTCCTGCTGCATCCGCCCGGCACATCTGACAATGACGAACAACTTCCATGTGTCTGGAAGCCTCCCAGCGTACTTTCTGCATTATTTCATGATCCGGTTTTTCCATCTCAGCAAAAGGTGTCTCATCAACCGGATTAAGTGGCAGACAATTTATGACATTTGCCCCCAGCATTTTCATTTTTTCTGCGACTGACGGAATATGAGTATCATTTATTCCAGGAATTACGATGGAATTGATCTTGACTGTGATATCATGTGCTTTTAATGCACAGATCGATTCAATTTGATTGTCAAGAAGCACCTTTCCGGCATCCAGCCCCCGGTACATCTTATTTTTATGCCTGGCCCATGATATAATTTGAGCGCCAATTGATGGATCTACGGCATTTACAGTTATCGTAACATGGTTAACACCTGTATCTGCAAGCTTTTTCACATATTCCGGAAGTCCAAGGCCATTTGTGGCAACACATAGAAGCAT
The DNA here is from genome assembly GCA_012519985.1 of Fibrobacter sp. Taxonomy (GTDB): domain Bacteria; phylum Fibrobacterota; class Chitinivibrionia; order Chitinivibrionales; family Chitinispirillaceae; genus JAAYPC01. Next base: position 11,047 of record JAAYPC010000346.1, on the reverse strand, counting down.
ATCAGGGAATTGTTTTTTCACAAGCTTCAGTGTCTCAATTGTGACATCCCCCTGAGCAAATGGATCACCCGGACCGGCGATCCCTGCAACAGAAACCGGTACATCAAGATAAGCCTGTACTTTTTCCAGATAATACAGAGCCTGAGCCGGTGAGAGTAATGCACTTGTCACACCAGGCCTGCTTTCATTTACACAATCGTATAATCGGTTACAGTAATTGCATTGAATATTGCATTTGCCTGCAACCGGAAGGTGCACTCGTCCATGGGTAGCAAGAGCATCAGGATTATAACAAGGGTGTCTGGACCTGTTCATGATATTTACTCCTTTACATATAGCTGTAGCCATCAGGAATTTTGTCCTGTTTTCGGGATAACAGTGCATTAACAATTGTATCGAGCAGGTTCATAGCTCCCTCATACCCGCATATTTGAATGCGTGAAGCACCAAAACGATCATGAACAGGAAACCCGACTCTAACAAGGGGAATATTGTGTTTAATTGAAATATGATTACCTTTTCCAGTTCCAATCATTATGTCTGGCTTAAGGTCTTTTACCATCTGTTCAATAGTATCAAAATCAGTATCTTCCATAATGGTAATATTCCGTCTTTTGTCATAGGATATTCTTTTTTCGATTTCAAAAACGATCTGACCTTCAGATGCACACAAGACAGGAAGTATCCCGATTTCATTGCAAAACGCCGCTATTGACGGAACCATTTCTTCATCACCGAAAACAACAGCCCGAATGCTGCTGACATATTTATGCGCATCGATATAGCTGTCAATACACCGGTTTCTTTCCTTTTGAAGAGACACTGGTATTTTTTTACCCGAAGCAGAACTCAACATTTTTAGAAAAAGATCTGTTGCTTCGATTCCGATAGGCGTATCAAGTTTACAATACATTGTTCCGAAATTGTTTCGCAGATAAACACCTGCACTGTTTTCTCTTAAATTTCCCAAGTCAATATAAGTCGCATTCTTTGATGCTGCCTCCTTTATGGAAGACAAATGTGTTCCCCCTTCAGGTATCGTTTTATACTCTTCCCATATACCGCTATCAAGTGTTTCAGAATAATCCAGGAGTAAGACAGGATTTATATCGAACAGATTGCAGAGTGAGATGATGTATCTCTGATCGGCAGGTGAAAGTATCGGTATTTCGATAAAGACTTTGGATGAGTCGGACTCTTCAATACAGCATGACTTTATTATAGCGGTTATTGTATCATGAAATCCGATTACATGTGAACTTCTGAAGGATGGTGTCGATACCGGTATCAAGGTAACCGGTACCATTTGCCTGATTCTATGTATCATCTGGCTGAGATCATCACCAATCGTTTCGCTAAGGCATGATGTAGCTATTCCGATAACTTCCGGATTGTATTTAAGCAGCACATTATTAACAGATTCAATTAAATTTGATTCTCCGCCAAATATCGCAGTTTCTTCACTGAAACTCGATGAAGCAATATCCATTGGTTCTCTGAAATGACTTATTAAAAATCTGCGTATATATGTAGCACATCCCTGCGAACCATGAATCAGCGGCATGCATTTATGTATACCTCTGAACGCCAGACAAGCCCCAAGTGGAGTGCAGAGTCTGCAGGGATTTACAGTAACATAAGGCTCTTTTACTCTTCTGTTAATCATACAAATCTGCTCCTTTCCGTGGTGCAAATTTCCATACAGGACTGTTCATACTCAGACTGACTTCGCGTGCGAAGTTAATCATACCTTCAAATCCGGCAAGACCTGTTTTTCTTTCGTGATTGTGGTCACAAAAAGCAATTCCAAGCTTGTATGCAAGTGGTCGTTCCTTGACACCGCCTATAAAAAGGTCAGCTTTTTTATCAATAATGAATTTAGACAGTTCTATCGGATTTGAGTCATCAACCAGGATAGTACCATCATCGCACAAAGCTTTGAGTGCTTCGTAATCCTCTTTGCCTCCAGTCTGAGTTCCGGCAAGAATTGTCTGTATACCAAGAATTCTTAAAGCTTTGATAAGCGAGATAGCTTTAAAAGCACCTCCGACATAGAGTGCAGCTTTTTTACCCTGGCAAATTTTGCGGTAATCTTCAAGAAACGGAGAAATCTTTTTTATTTCATTTGTGATAAGAGTACTGGTGTTTTCAAGTACGCTTTTAACATTAAAGAAATCAGCAGTAGCGTATAAGGCTTTTGCAGTATCATCGATACCGAAAAATGAAACATTAATATATGGTATACCGAACTTTACCTTCATCTCTTTTGCCAGATACTGCATTGAACCGGCACACTGAACAATATTTAACTGAGCGGTATGTGCTCGCTTGATCTGCTCAACTCTTGAATCTCCGGTGAGTGTTGCAATTACCTTCAATCCCATTTTTTCAAAGTATTTTTTTATTGCCCAGATTTCTCCTGCTATGTTAAAATCTCCCAGAATATTGATACTCAAAGGTACCTTATCGGAGTCGCAGGTTCCTACAAGGTGCATCAATGCATCACAGGCTGCTCTGTAGCCATCCTTTTTAGTTCCTTTGAATCCTTCGGATTGCACCGGTATTACAGGTATGCCGGTTTTTTTTGCAACTGCTTTACATACAGCTTCGACGTCATCACCAATGATACCGGCGATACATGTCGAGTAAACAAATGCAGCTTTAGGGCTGTATTTTCCTATAAGAGTAAAGAGTGCATTCTTCAGTTTTTCTTCACCGCCATAAATGACTTCTTTTTCTCTGAGGTCAGTGCAGAAACTGGAACGATGTAATTGCGGACCACTTGAAAGTGATCCGCGTATATCCCATGTGTATGCTGCACAACCTATTGCACCATGAACAAGATGAAGCGCGTCGGCGATTGGATAAAGAACCACCCTTGCACCGCAGAATGTACAGGCACGCTGAGATACCGAACCGGCAGCACTAGCCTTGTCACATTTCATTTCAAAGGAATCAATTCCTTTTTCAAAGATCTGTAAGGTACGTGCTTTCAAAAAACCGGAGTTTGTCTGTGCCATAATAAACCACATCCATTACATTACAAGTTCAAACTGTTCTTCAGGAGCATACCGGTCCTGATAATCCATCAAAGCGTTAAGCATCTTTTCTACAAGCCGCAAGGCACCTTTATACCCGACTGTCGGGAAATACTGGTGTCCGATGCGATCGTAAATAGGAAAACCTATTCTTATAAGAGGTATATCCATATCACGGGCCATATATTTCGCATACGTGTTACCCATTATCAGATCTACTTTTTCATTTTTTATTAATTGATGCAAATAGAAATAATCTGAAGACTCACGAACATTTATCGCATCAGTTCCGGCAGCTTCTTTTACTCGGGAAATGAATTTTTTCCCTGGAGTACCGGTAATGACATGGCGCACCGAAAAGCCCAGATCAGTGAGAAACTCTGTTAAAGCAACAAGTTGATCGGGATCTCCTACAAGTGCAACTTTCTTCTGATAGAAATATTGCTGCATATCAGTAATGGCATCAATGGCCTTACCCCGCTCGACCTCAAGTTCATCATCGATAACACCACCAAGTCTTTTTAATGTTTCTACAAACATGTCAGTTGCACGTATTCCTATTGGCAGTTTCAGGAGTTCATATTGCACTCCGCATTTTGTATCAAGAAGCTTTGCCGCCGGACCAGAAGCTATCGGTCCGAGAGCCAGAGTTGCCTTTGCAAATCCTGTAGTTTTCAGACTTTCAACAGTTGTACCCCCTTTGGGATACATCTCATAGTGTCCATTCTGTGGACTATTGAGAACTCCTGATGTATCCGGAAAAAGAACTGAATCTAATCCCATCATTTTAACCATTCTCTTTAGTTCTTCCATATCTGAAGGTTCTACAAAGCCTGGAAGTATATTGATATGGTCCATTTTTTTTCCAGGTTCGGAAAATCCCTCAACGATGCTTTTAACCATATTGGCAAATCCGATTACATGTGAACCAATATAGCTTGGAGTGCTCGCTCTGATAATGTATTTACCTTCCGGGACTCTGCCTTCTTCACGTGCTTTTGCAATAATCTGTGCGACATCATCACCAATGGTTTCTGACAGGCATGTCGTATGAATTGCAAGAACATCTGGATTGTACAGATTGAAAATATTGCTAATAGCTTCAAGCAGGTTGGCTTGACCACCAAAAACCGATGCACCTTCAGTAAATGAACTTGTTGCAGCCATAACCGGTTCTTTGTAATGTCTGGTTAAACTGCTGCGGTGATATGCGCAGCATCCCTGAGATCCGTGACTGTGTGGTAGGCAGCGATAAATCCCCAAAGAAGCATACATTGCACCGACAGGCTGGCAAGTTTTTGCTGGCTGTACAGTCAATGCTTCACGTTCAACAATTGCATCTGGTGTATGTCTCAGTAACATAGTTTTTCCTTCCTTATCATTCCCATCCATATTTTGCTGTAAGTTGTGGTTCATCATGCCAGGGTGCTTTTACCATACCCCAGATTTTTGAATTTATCATTCGATCAATTTCTTTATAAAAATTTATAGCTCCTTTGAACCCTGCATACGGCCCCTGATAATCATAGCTGTGCAACTGCTTCATCGGAATGCCATACTTCTGAACAACATATTTTTCCTTGATACCGGCGCAGAACAGGTCGGGATGATACTTTTCAATCAAGAGATCCAGCTCATGATGATTTAAATCATCGATGATGAGTGTTTCGGTTGGCATTTCCGGCATCATTCCCTCATAGTCATTAAAACGTATTCCTTCTTTTGTAAGTTGTTCGAGTTCTTCTTTTGATTTTCTTGGCCTATAAGCTACCGGATCAGCTTCAACAGTCAGCTCTTCAATGTTTCGCGTATCTGCATCAACCTTGATGGAAGGAATAACTTTACGTCCTTCATAATCATCCCTGTGCGCAAACTCATACCCTGCAGCAACGGTTTGGATACCAATTTCTTTCAATAGATCCTGGTAATGATGCGCCCGGCTGCCACCTACAAACAGAACTGCGGTTTTGCCTTCACATCGTTTTTTAATCTCAAGCCTTACTGCATCCACTTCTTCCATCTCTTCTTTTATCACTTTTTCAACATTTGAAATAAGGTCATTATCACCAAAATACAGTGCAATTTTTCTTAGAGACTTGGCAGTAGATTCAGCACCAATAAAATTGACCTTAAACCAGGGTATTCCATATTTCTTTTCCATCATTTCTGCCATATAGTTAATCGATCTATGGCACATGACAACATTAAGATCTACATTTTGAGCACTCGCGAATTCGTCATAAGTAGAATTACCGCTGAACGTAGAATGAAGCGTCAAGCCGGTTTTACGAAAGATCCGTTCGATCTCAAATGCGTCCCCGCCGATATTATATTCCCCCAGAAGGTTTAATCGAAAATCACCTTCCTTTTTCAAATCTCCCTGTCCGATAACATCTGTAAAAACTTTATTGTTGGCGATATGGTGACCGGCAGATTGACTGACTCCTTTATACCCTTCACAACTGAATCCAAAAATGTTGATACCAGGGTATTTCTGTTCCATTTCACGGCACACAGCATGTACATCATCACCTATTAATCCAACTGGACATGTAGAGAATATGCCGATCGCTTTAGGATGAAATATTGCAATTGCTTCTTCAATAGCCTTTTTAAGTTTCTTTTCACCTCCAAAGATGATGTTTTCATCCTGCATATCGGTAGACATGGCATAAGGCATGAAATTCGGATCATTTTCGGTGTACGGTCTGGTCTGGTTCCGCCGGGTCAACCAACTGTAGAACGCACAGCCGATGGGACCGTGGGTTATCTGCAGTATGTCTCTGGTGGGGCCGAGAACAACACCTTTACAACCAGCGTACGCGCATCCCCTCATGGTGATAATTCCGGGAATGGTGCGTGTGTTAGCCTGTATCTCCGGGACATTCTCATCCTCTTTGACATCATTGACTATTATCTGTTTCATCCGGCGCCTGGCAAGTTTCGTCGGGTATGTCTGTATAATTTCCTGCTTAACAGTTGATGCTGAAATATGCTCACTCATAATATCCTCCTTCAAATTGCATCAAGAACCGAATCACCATCTTCACCGGTTCTGACTCTATACGCCTGATAAACCGGACATACAAAAATTTTACCATCACCCGATTTCCCGGTTTGATTGGTTTTAATTACAGTTGAAACCACTTTCTGAACAAGTTTATCAGGAACAATAACCGAAAGCATCCGCTTCGGTACGAGTCTTTGAGATTGACCTAACTGCGATATGGCTTCTTCATATCCTTTTTCTGCACCTTCCAGGACTTTAAAATCGACAATTCCCTTTCCACGTCCGAGGCACTCCCGTGCATTCATTGAACTAATACCGGCATTTGACAGAGCTCTTTTGGTTTCGTTGATTTTGTTCATCCGAATTATTGCAATAACTTCCTTCATACAGCAATCTCCTTCGATTCTGAATCAGAAGTCTCTTTGATTCCTGAACTGACAGTGTAGACTTCGGTAACAGGCGAGACAAAAATCTTGCCATCACCAAATGATCCTTTTTCTCCTGTACGGGCTACATTAATAATTGTACGTACAACGAAATCCTTATCACGATCCGGTACGACAGTTATCAGCATTTCCTTTGGAATTTCATCATAGGTTACTTCACCTATTTTTATTCCACGTTGCTTTCCACGCCCCACGACAGAAACTTTTGTCACAGCAGGATACCCCGCCTCCATTAAAGCTGCGAGTACGGAATCAACCTTCTCCGGACGAATGATAGAGCGAATCATAACCATAATCAGAATCCTTTCATGTGAATTACATTTTATCAGTTAGCAATACCATACTCGATCAGCAGTTTTTCGAGATCATCTGTATGCATCGGTTTTGGAATAACAAACATTTTGTTCTCATCAATTTTTTGGGCCAGTGCTCTGTATTCATCCGCCTGTGAATGAGTTGGATCAAAATCGATAACCGTTTTTCGGTTGATCTCAGCCTTCTGAACCATATTGTCACGAGGTACAAAATGGATCATTTGGGTACCGAGTCTGGCGGCAAATGCTTCAATCATGGCTCTTTCATTATCCACTTTACGGCTGTTGCAGATAAGCCCGCCAAGCCGGACACCACCTGCTTCTGCAAACTTTACAATACCTTTACAGATATTGTTAGCGGCATACATTGCCATCATTTCTCCTGAGCAGACGATATAGATCTCTTCCGCTTTGCCTTCCCGGATTGGCATTGCAAATCCCCCGCACACAACATCGCCAAGAACATCATAGAACACATAATCAAGCTTCTGACTGTCAGCGTATGCACCAAGTTGCTCCAAAAGGTTTATCGATGTAATAATTCCACGACCGGCACATCCAACTCCTGGCTCTGGGCCGCCAGACTCAACGCAGATGGTATTTTTAAATCCGCGTTTTCTGATATCGTCAAGTTCAACTTCTTCACCCTCTTCCCTCAAAGTGTCAAGCACAGTTCTCTGTGCAAGACCACCCAGGAGTAACCGGGTCGAATCTGCTTTGGGGTCACAACCAACAACCATTACGTGCTTTCCAGCTTCAGCCAGTCCGGCAACAGTGTTTTGTGTTGTAGTTGACTTTCCAATACCGCCTTTGCCATAGATGGCCACTTTGCGCATAATATCTCCTTTACTAACATTTCGTGGACTTTTTAATTACGTTTGATAATTATGCAAAGGCTGTGCCGTAATTGGCTGAATTGCATGTGCATGTAAAATACAGGAAAACAACAATTTTTCACTGTTATTTATTAAAGTCAAAACCCGTAAAGAACTGTCTCGGAAAAGTTCCAGTGAAATATTTTTCACTGAAATAACAAATGCAACAGCGGTTATTATGTTATTTTGAAGCAGTTTGTTTATTATTTACTTCCAGCCTGATCAGTGAAATTTTTGTAAAACTATAATACAAATATGAACCAGCTATTTAGAATAAAACGAAACTAATTATACCAAGTAATTCCCAAATAAACTCCAAATTACAAAATCCTCAATTCAAAACAGAAACAGCAGTGGGAAAATTCGAAATACCAAAGAAGATAAGGAGAACGAGAAACCTTATTACAAACCTGGCACAACTGGAAGAAAGTGATAATGGCCAGTTTCTCTTGTGTATTGAATCAAGGATGGTGTATTACTTTGTATAAGTAAAAAATCAGAGAACTTCTGCAGGTTCCATGAAACTCCTGTAATCTATTTTAAGCTTATCTATTTTATAACGTATCATTCTGCTGGTATAACCGAGTTCCTTTGATGCCACATTTATATTACCATGAGCATGTTTCAGTGCATCGATGATCGAGTCTCTCTCCAATGCAGCTACACGTTTTTTCAAATTTCCTGTGGATTTGATATCTTTAGTATTTGGCATCTGAAGCGTTGCAGGAAGATCATATCCATGTATAACGCCTCCATGGCTAACTATCACCGCATGCTCAATACAGTTCTCCAGCTCTCTTATATTTCCGGGCCAGTGATAATGCATCAACATGTTTATGGCCATTGTTGAAATTCTTCTTACCGGAATAGAAAGCTTTTTTGAGAATTTTTCCACAAAATGGTTGGACAATGGAAGAATATCCTCTTTCCGTTCACGAAGAGGAGGAACAAACACTGAAAACACATTTATACGGTAATACAGATCACTACGGAAACTCATGTTTTTAATTGCTTCTTCAAGATTTCTGTTAGTAGCAGCGATTATCCTGACATCTGATTTTATGGTACGATTTGAACCGACTCGTTCAAATTCCTTTTCCTGAAGAAACCGAAGCAGTTTTACCTGCATCGACTGGGAAATCTCTCCGATTTCATCAAGAAACAACGTACCACCTTCCGCCTCTTCAATGCGTCCTATTCTGGTTGTTAGTGCACCTGTGAATGAACCTTTTTCGTGGCCGAAAAGCTCACTTTCAAGCAGGTTTTCATTAAGAGCAGCACAATTGACTTTGATAAAATTATTCCTGGCGCGGGGTGAGCCATAATGTATCGCAGATGCAATCAGCTCTTTGCCTGTACCTGATTCACCTCTGATAAGAACGGTTGTATTGGTTCTGCTTACCATATTTATTTTCAGGTAGACGTCCCGTATTGCTTTTGAATTGCCAATCATGTTTTCAGGCTTGAAACTGTCTCCCAGAGCATCTCTTAATCGTAAAATTTCACCTTCGAGTACATCCCGTTCAAGCTTAGATGCTCTGCGCATTTTGACATCATTGGCAATCATACTGGATACAATGGTCAGAACTTTTGTCTCATCTTTCAGATTAAGATGTAGAGAACAGGGAACATCGATCGACAACGTTCCTACAATTTCATTTTCTATTTTTATAGGCACACAGATAAAACCGAAATCGCCAGATGCTTCCTTTTTGCGTCTGTGAATTCTGTCGCGAAACTGTGGCTCATCAGAAATATCCGGAATTATTGAAGGCACACCTGTCGCTACAACCTGACCTACAATTCCTTCTCCCCGCATATAAAGAATATCTTTGTCGACTACAGTCGAGGTCGCATTTACAGCTTCAATGGTCAACACACTCCCGTCTTTTGAGAGGAGTAAAATAGTACCCCGAAGATAAGACAAATGCTTTTCAAGGAGATTTAAAATCTCGGTAAGAATCTCTTTCTGGCCCGAATTTGTAGCCAGCATTTCCGAGACTAATAACAATGTTTCAATCTGCCGGATATATCTCATGGGTCCCCTTTAAATTTCATGGCAGCTACTTGTGCAAATAGTATACCAGCGAAAAACGGGGGGGAAAATTGTAATTGATAGAACAAATTTGTATAGTTGAGGAGAATTGATACATAAAAGATGGGGTCGGACCAGGCTTATCCGATTCTTAAATCAATGGTTATATCGGATTGGCCGTTAATTTTTAATCGCTTAATTGATTCCTGTGCTACCATCAAAAATTCACTTTGTTTCACTGCATAAAAAAACGTTAAAAGTCAACTACTATGGGAATCTTTTCACAATGCCTTCAGGCACTCCATACTGTCTTTCCGATAACCTTAAAAAAATCAGAAATGTTTGCTAAACCGGAAAGTTGTACATATATTTGCATATATAATTAGTTATGGACATTCAAATCGTAAAATTGATCAACTTCCAACAAAACTTTAATTAAGGAAGACATCTATGATTACACAAAAGATTACCCCTTGTCTTTGGGTGGAGAAAGATGCAAAAGCAGTAGCAGATTACTATCTTTCTATCTTTAAAGATGGTAAACTGAAAGAATATCATAGGTATGAGAATCCTCCTGAAGCAAAAGAAGTAAGCGGTCAAGGCAGTTTTGATACAGCGGTTATGGAAATTGCCGGTGTAGAGTTCAGTATTTTAGCTGCAGGTCCATTCTTTAAGTTTAACGAGTCTGTTTCATTTGTTATAAATTGCAAAGACCAGGAAGAAGTAGATTACTATTGGAATGCTTTAACAGCAAACGGTGGGGAAGAGGGTGTCTGTGGGTGGTGTAAAGACAAATATGGTTTGTCCTGGCAGGTGGTTCCAGTTGAATATTTTAAGCTTATCAACAGTGATGATCCTAAAGTCAGAGAAAAGGCGATGAAGAATACAATGAAACAAAAGAAGATCGTACTTTCGGAACTTAAATGAGTATATCGGGAATTTTCTGAGCGACTTTGCTACAAAGTTATGGAGATCAACTAAAAGCAGACGATTGCCCAGATTGAAATGATGGGTATTGATGATTTGCGAAGGAAATAGTGATCTTATGGTTGAAGCCTGAACGGGGGATAAATATTGAAAGGAAAAGACCAATTATATATCGGTCATCTTAAGATTTTAGAACAACGAATTACCGCAATATAACGGTCACACACTGAGATTTCCGAAAAGCGAATATGCGCAATATAACGGTCACATACTAAGATTTCCGAAAAGCGAATTTATGCGTATGTATATCGGTCATCGCAAGTGTTTAGAATAGCGATTATGCGCGTATATCGGTCATCGCAAGTGTTTAGAATAGCGATTATACGCGTATATCGGTCATCG
>JAAYPC010000345.1 GCA_012519985.1 Fibrobacter sp. | reverse complement strand
TCATTTCTCCCTATATACCCATATTGGCTTTTTTAGGCTAATTTTGAAGGTGTTCTAAGCGTTCGTTCAGAAAACACCCTTGATTATCTTCCCCTAAATCGTTGCTTTTTTATGAAAAACGGAGGGCAAGAATATTTTCTTGTACACAGTGGGAACGAATTTTAAAAAAAATTATAACTTTTTCCGATTAACGGGTATATTATGGTATGAAAGGGAATGAAACTGATTTAAAACAATTAAAAAGGAAGGAAAAAATGGGACAAGAAGAACAAATTTTGTACCGTACCGATGTGATGACAATCGAAGAAGCGATGGAATATCTGAGAATGACCCGTAAAACGCTCCTGAAGCTTTCCGGGGAAGGCAAAATTGATGGTGCAGTAAAGATAGGGAAGCAATGGAGATATTCACGGAGACGGCTTTTTGAAATGATTGAAGGCAAATCAGCTTAAACAATAAACAGGAACATTTAACCATGAATAACGCCTGCCGTAGTATCTGTTTTAATTGGCGTAGGGAGATTTTACTATGCCCTTTGCAGATACTTTGTCACAGCCTGAAAACGAAAAGGCAGGTAGACATAGAAGGAAAAAACATAAAGAAGAAGGAATAAAAGACCCTGAACAGAAAGCGCTAGAAGAATTAGCGATGGTAGCTTATCTTTATTGGAAAGGATTGCAGTATGGGAAAGGATCATGATTTGTCAAATTTCGCCAAAAAGAAAATATCCAATATTGATAATAAACCAAAAAAAGTTACATGTGTAATCTATACTCGTGTTTCTTCGGCAGAACAGGAAAAAGGTTTAAGTCTTGAAACTCAGAAAGAGCAGACAGAAAAGTATTGCAAAAACCGTAAATATTCAATAGTGGGGTATTATGGAAATACTTATGAGTCTGCAAAGTCTGATGATGATCGAAAAGAGTTTTCAAGAATGCTAGATGAAATTTCTGCGATGAATCCAAGACCAAATAGAATTATTGTTTATTCTACCGATAGATTTTCGAGAACGGGGAGTAATGCGATTGCAGAAATAGACAGGCTTGAAAAACTTAAAATAGCTTTAGAGTCAGTTCTTGAACCAATCGATGATCCATTCTCTTCAGCAGGAAGGTTCTTACAAGGAATACACTTGCTAAGGGCACGCCTTGATAATGATCAAAGAAAAGAAAAATGTGCAGGTGGAATAATAGCTCATGCCAAACTAGGATATTGGATGTGGAGAGCACCTTATGGATATGAAAACATTCGTGATGGTATTGTACGCCCAACAGATGATGCAGAACATGTGAAATCAATTTTCATATGGAGAAACGAAGGTGCAAGCTTAACAGAAATACAAAGAAAACTAAAAGCTATAGGCGTTACTATGTCTGTGCAGACCATTCAAAAGGTGCTAAAAAATGTATTCTATTGTGGATATATTTCAAGCAGCATAGTTGAAGGTTTGGTGCGTGGTGTTCATAAAGCAATTATATCAGAAGATCTGTTTTTAGAAGTAAACAATCTTAAAAAACGGGTGTTTGTTGAACAGGATAACGATGAGCACCTGCCATTAAAAAGATTTGTGCGTTGCAAATGTGGAAGTCATTTAACAGGGTATCCAAGGAAAAAAGGGAAAAACATTTGGTATTATTATAAAGATCGGGGAAAGGTTCATTCGATGAATGCCCGTAATTTGGTTTTGCATGCAAAATTCCATGAACTGCTCAGTAGATATACTCTTAAGAGTGATCTGATTGAAAAATTTAAAACTGCTCTGATAAATTTATTTAATGAGATGGAAAAAAGGAATACTAATACTAAACATTCCTTGCAGATGCAGTTAGCTGATACTGAAAAAAAGATCGCCTTAATCTCAAGACGATATGCTCTTGATGAACTCCCTAAGGAAGTATTCGATCAGGTATACAATGAACTTAAGGAGCAGAAGGAAATAACCCTATCAGAGATGGAAAAAATCAAAGAACTCGGTTCGAACCTTTCTGATTTCATTGAGCAATCAGTCTATATCTGCAAAAATTTAAATAATCTGTGGGAAAATGGAAGCCTTGAAGTTAAGCAGGGTATACAAAAGGTGGTCTTTCCCAAAGGTTTGATATGGGACAATGATGCTCAAAAGTTCGAACCCGAAGGATGCAACTTAATTTTTCAAAAAGTTGCTGAATTCAACGAAATTGGGGCACATTTTGGGGTAGAAAATAATAAGGGGAACTCTCATGATGCTGAAAGTTCCCCGTATATAGCGCTACGGGGAATCGAACCCCGGTTTGATGGCTGAGAACCAACAATATAAACCCTTGAATATGCCTTTTCCGCTTGAATTTGGCCGTTTTTCATTACTGTGATACCTCTTTAACCTTCACATTTCCTTCACAATTTTCTGTTTGACGGTCCCATTTTACTTGTTTCAAAGCGTGCCCCTGATCCCTGGAATAATAAACTTTCAACATATCTGTTGACCATCCGGCAATCGCCTGCACAGCTTGCGGCGGTGTGCCATTGTCTATCAACCTGGTAGCAGATACGTGCCGGGTAGAGTGAAAAACAAAACCGGTTAAACCAGCTTTTTTAAGACATTTGTTCCAGGTTCGCCGGAAATCCCCTAAAGGTTTTGCTATTCCGCTTTTATCCCTTTTGAAGAAAACATACTCTGTATCTTTCGGGAGATTATAAAAATAGTCCCTTAGTTCCGGTGGAATCGGCTTTAAAATGCCTCTTTTTGTCTTACTCTGTTCGTTTCGTATCCTGACCCTTCCGTTAATCAGGTCCACGTCTTCAACTCTAAGGTTGACCAGTTCAGATTTACGTGAAGGCACCCTTAGTGCGAAGCGCACTATTTGTGAAAGGTGCGGTTGCTCCTTATCAATGATTTGCAGAAGTTCTGCTTCTTTTTCAGGCGTTAAGACTGCATCCCTGGCAATTTCTTTTTGCTTCGGGAATCTCTCTTTAGTTATTGGATTCACTGAAACAATATTCATTGCCACACCAATATTAAAAGCTGCCCTGGCAATCTCTATGAACCGGTTACCCTTTGCCGGGCTTGATCCATGCCGGATAGGCGAGCCGTGCCTGTTCCTGGCTGATTGCCTTTCGATTTTAAGCCATGCTTCAAACCGATCTGCAAAATCATCGATCGGGTACGAACCAATTTCTTTTTCCAGGTATGATATTTTTCTCATATGAGAAGGGCTCATCACACCTTTTTTTTCCTTGTAACAGGTCAATAATTCGGAAAAATTGCATACTGTCAAAGATCGGGAAATTACTTTTCCACTTCTTACTTCGGCTTTGGCCTTTTCCGCTTCGGCCTTCAATAGCTCTTTAGTTCGGGCATACACCCGCTTTTCAACTATTTTGCCCTGAGGGTTCCGAATCCGGATAATGCCTTTATACCCGTTTTCTATTTTAGTGACTTTCATGAGAATACCTCATAAATATCACCGGTAGAAAGCAAGCATAAATATAATATAACCATCAATCACCACCAATGCCTATCTTTTTTCTAAAAGTAGCTGTCCGGACAGTAATTTTTTTTCTACTTCGCTTTTCCTGAACCGATAAACCCTACCAATTTTGACCATTCCGGGCAATCGCCTTCTTTCAACATACTTACGAATAAATTTTTCACTGCAGTTCAAATAATCTGCAAGTTGCTTCACCGATAGAAATTCCTGTTCCATTTTACAAAAACCTCCGTAATTTTTTGAGAATTTTTTCTATTTTCTGTTGGATCCTTTGCCGCGTACATTGGCGACTGTTTCCAATCTCCTGCAGAGTGCGTCCAAGAAAAAAATATTCATGGATCAAACCTTTCTCTTTTGGCTCTAACTTCTGCAATGCCCGGTACAGATCTGGATACCGTTTTTCTGGCTCTGCGGGCACATGATCTATCCACGCGGAACCATCTTTCAAGGGTGCATCTAAGGAAGGCATAGCGGGCCTCTTTTTAGCTAAATAAGTCTTTATCGCATAGATTATCAGCTGCCAGGCATACGTACTCTCTTTCATGCCGAGTTGTGGATTAAATTTTGGCAGTTGGTGCCAAAGGAAAATGCGTGCCTCCTGCAAGGCATCTTTATCGCCCGCCAAACCGTATTTACTTGCAACATAACGGATTAATTTTTCATACATTTGTAAAAGGCTCCTTATGCGAAAAACGTAAAAAAATGCTTCATTTCGGGAAATTTTTGTGAGGAAGAGTTCGGCGCCGGTCTTGCTGCTTTTTGCGTCAAAGAATCGACCCCCCTTATCCCCCGGAAGACGCAAACGCGCATTCGTCTTCCAGCTCATAGGTCCTCATAGGGACAACTATCTTTATCAATCAGCGTAATTGAATCCACATTGCTTACGTACGCAATGCCTGTACGCACTTTAACAATTAAATAATCGTTCCTGCTTTCCGGCATCTTGATAACACGCCCGTGTGAGTACCAGCCTTTTGCAGTGAACCGAATCAAATCACCTTTTTTAATAATCTCTTGGGCCTTCATACCTGATGTCCTTTCATCTTGACGAGTTGATAATTTCTTTTAGTGCAGTGCAGTAACTTGGTGCAGTGCAGTGCAGGTGCACTTATATATAAGTGCACCTGCACTACTGCACTAACCGTAAAAACTGCACTTAAACTGCACCTTAAACTGCACTCGACTGCACTTGTTTTGATTAATCGCATATAGTCAAATCCACGTTTTCAAAAGAGCTTTCTGCTGCGGATTCGCGGATTCGTCTTTGCTTCCTGTTCGGGAACAGAAGGGAACAGAAAGGGAACAGGGAACAGAATATCTTATTCAACAACATAAAACCTCTTGGAAGTACCTTCTTTGATAACTTTTACCGCACCTTCTTCTTGTGCGTCTTTTACAGCCTGCCTTAATACGGTTGTTTTACCTTTGATGCCTTCTTCGATTTCACATGATCTGCAACCGGGGTTTTCTCTGATAAATTCAATAACTCTATCAAATACACCGAGGTCTTTCTTTTCATCTTCCTTAACCAGACTGAACCGCGGATACTCGACCGTTACCTTAAACGGGTCCGCTCTTCTGCACCTGAAGCTTTTTGAATTACTGATTTGCAGTATATCTTTTCCACCTTCTGATTTTTGAGTTTCAAAGAGTAAGCCCCATCGTGCATTATCCAGCTTGGAAGATGCACCCCGTAAGCTGTTCTGTCCTAACAAGTCAGATTTCGCGCCCCTGGTCGATTTAGAGGAATGATCTATAACAAGGACAGTGGCCCCTGTTTTGTCCCTGATCTCTTCAAGGCATCCGACAAGGCGAGCGCCCATAGAATTATCATTCTCGTCAATTGGTGCGATTCTGGAAGCTGTTTCAACGATTATCAGGTCTGCCCCAAAGGTATTTGTGAATCCGATAATACTTTCAAGCTTTTTAGTCGGTAGTCCTTCAGAATTTATAAGGAATAGTTCACGGTCTGCAACCCATTGCTCACGTGGTATAAGCCTGAAATTAGGGGCTATTTCAGGCCTTAAATCTTCGATGGACTTTGACAGGTCATTTTCAACCAAACTATTCAGTATGGCATATCCTCTATGGTGCAAATCGTCAAGCACGTCT
>JAAYPC010000061.1 GCA_012519985.1 Fibrobacter sp. | reverse complement strand
TCTCTTTTTTGGTCAAAAGAGTTCCATTACTGTATATATAGATCTCAAAGAAATTCTTCTTAAAAATATAGGAAAGTAATTCAAGTATATCTTTCCTGATAAAAGGTTCTCCGCCTGTAACCAGAAGCGTACATACGCCTGCCTGATCCAGCCGTTCGATGGCAATTTTTACTTCAGAAGTTTCGAGTTCTCTGACATTACGATCTATGTAACAATACTCACAGAAGATGTTGCAGCGGCTGGTCAATTCAAAGGTACCATTGAAAGGATACCCCAGATCTGCAAGTTTATTAATTTTCTGAATTATTTGAGGGTGACTGATCATGATGCTTTCTGGATGATTTTCTGTTGAAGCAGTGTTTCGATGAACTGAAGAGTATCTTCTCTGGCTGTTTTGGCATCTATCTCGTATTCAGATGAAATTTTCTGACAGATTTGTTCAGTATCCAGCTGATTTTGTATTGATTCCAGAATCAGAGCAGCAGTTTCGTTAAAGGAGTGAATCAAAGACTGCTGGCGATCATACATGAAAATTTCATCAGCAATTTTCTTTATCGAAATCTCTGGGTTGATTTTAAACATACTGATTGTCCATCCAATCTTCGATAAACTGTTTTACCGATTGGTTGTTTATAAAATAAAGAGTCGAACATTTCACCGATTCAGAAAGAAATTCTACATTATTATACATCTTTTCAGCCATAGTGTCATTCGCCGGAATAGTATAAATGTTTTTCAGAATATTCCAGTAAATCTCTTTTCCATAAAGAGTTTGAGTATGATTTCTGGGTGAGTGTCTGAGAAAAAAAAGATGTTTCAATGAAGCGCCTGACATTCTGAGCTCTGAATCAAAAGAGAAATAGGGAGTAGCATAGGCATAAGGTTCTGAATCCTGGAAAAAAACCAGATTTAGTTCATCACTTCCTCTCTGCCAGGTTTTCCGGTCAGAAAGAAGACGTGAGATGGTTGATTTTCCTGATCCTGACATACCACAAAAAAGCAGGGCTTTATTGTTTCTTATCATATTTGAAGAGTGAAGAGGAACACCTCCATTATCAATCGTTATCAGCGAAAGAAACCATTTAAAAGCATTGAACAGAAGTAATCTCTTATCCCCGAAATCCGATTTCACTGTTAAAACCGCGCTTTTTTTTACAAAATCGATCCTTAAGGAAAAATGGCTATTTCCAAAACATAAATCGCAAAGGCTATGCTCCATAAAATAATGATCTCTGCGACTAACAGCATTTGCAGGAATTATAAGATTATCCTTTTCCCTGACTTCTAAAAAATACTCTACATCAGAAAAGCTGGTTTCAAACAGGGACAAGCTTCTTGAAAGTTCAATATAACCTGCAGGAAAAGATATTGTTACTCTCAAGGGACCTATAGAGATATGCACTTCCATTAATGTACCAGTGGGAAAAAAAAGAAAACTACAACAATGAATGGAAAAAGTGCAATTATTAAGGCCTGACTTATGCTCCTGCCGGTAAATGCTGGAGGCGCAAATAAGTCAGAAAAGGATTATCGTAATAATTGTAATATCATCTGAGGGCTGGTGTTGGCCTGAGCAAGCATAGCGGTGGAAGATTGAGTAATGATCTGATTTCTGGTGAATTCAGCAGCTTCCACAGCAAAATCGGTATCTCGTATAAGGGACTCGGCTGATTGGGTGTTCACTATTTGATTTACTAAATTATTGGATGAGTGCTCCAGACGGTTAATCATAGCACCAATTTTAGCACGCATCTGATTAACCCGTTCCAAACCTGTAGGGCTTGTAGAACTAGGATCACCAAAAAGTATTGCTCTAACACCAATTGGAACGTTACTCAAATTACCATCGATTAACTGGTGGACCAGATTCAGTTTATCCTTTAATGTTCCATTC
>JAAYPC010000344.1 GCA_012519985.1 Fibrobacter sp. | reverse complement strand
TATCCGGATCATATCCAACATCCGGAATCATATCCGATATCCTGATCACACCGGGCGTTGCCCGATGCTGAATTAGTACGCCCTTTCAGGGCTGGTAAGTGATAGTTAGGGGGGCATCTTTTTCTTTCCCATTTCCTCGTTCTTATCACATTTTTTTTCCTATTCCGAACCTTCTGACCTTCGAAACGAATATCGAGGTAAATGAGATATTAACCTCAGAGCTCTATGATAAAGTCTCTGTGTTAAAATGAGCAATCTGATTTCTTACCTTTTACTCCGATTCTGATTGTCACTCAAACTGAGCAGATAATTCTCATCGAAAGTGACCGGTTATTATCAAGCAAACTGACCGATGATTCTCATTGAAATTTACTGACATTTCTAACAAACAATGGTAGAAGACAGGTAAAAGTTTTAGAACAAAAATGGGTAAAACGTACTTACAAGCCCTGAAGAAGCGAGATAGACAGATCAATAAAACAAACATTCAAGAATAGATTTTTGCAAAAAAAATGGAATATGTTGTGTAAGGTTATTATTTTGATAGTACAATATTTTCTATCGTACATTGAAATAAACAAATTATACGAGTATTACTTGAAATTTTTATTCTACGCTGCAATTTTGTTTGGAAGAAGTTGGTGTCAAATCGTGCATCTAAAGAGTAACATAAGATAAGAATACTGGAAGAGCAGTGATGAAGAAGAGAAAATAAATGAAAAAATGTAAATTGAAACAGTAACTGAAACAGGAATAACTCTTCCTCAGTCGAGGAGCTTAATTTCTGATATTTTTTTTAATAAACGGTGTAAATATTTAATTCGAAAGGGACAATAATGGGATTTTCTATTTTTATGATAATAATTTTTGGCGTTTTAATTATTGCTTTTACTATTAACAAAGCCTCCATTAATGCACGAGGTGATGATGATTATGATGATATTGTCATAGAAAACGACCTAACATTGTTCCTTAAAAGGTGTAACGGACAAGTAATAGTCTTTGATATTGAAACAAATGGTTTGAATCCTGAAAAGGATAGCGTACTTTCATGTTCTGCAATTAAGTATTTACTTGGAGATGATTATACAATGATAGAAATAACATCAAAAGTATAATTCAGAGTGTGCTTTTAAAAATCTCTCAACGATAATGGAGACATATAAGAAAATACGCAAAACTCCAGATGCCAGCTTCGCAAAAAACGGGCAGCCCAGATGTTTTCTCGATCTATGATAAAGACAATCAGGATAATTTCGATACACCTTCTTATTCTTTCTGCCAATTGCATTTATGTATACAAGAGTTCCATAGAAAACGCATTACTCGATCATGTCGGAGAGAAGGAAGACAGTTGTCAACCAATGGTCTTTTGTATGGGGGGTGCGTCGGACAAATTCACATATATCAGAGCTAAACCCTATAGATCTTCATTTCTGGATTCGGTAAATCTGTTTAAGTTTTACGAGGGAAATAGACGTAAAGATATTCATTTCTGGAGACATGAACATGGAGATTATGGTACTCCCGAAGGGAAGCTGCCAATAAGAATTGTTGATACGAGTATAGTTGATATCGACAGCACGATATACGGGAAACACATTTCAAATTGTCCAACTATCTATTTTAGATTGAAAAAACCAGGAAGAACTGAAATGATAATAAGAATGGCAATGATGAGAAAAGATACCATTTCCCTCCTGGTAAATGATCAAGGCCTAAGTGTATCAAAGAATAGAAAAGTAAGAAAAGGAAAAACAAAGTGGCTTGGGATATTTCCTTTAAAAAATTGAAAGAGGAAGAAGACCCTATACCTGCCGTTCAAGAAAAGACATAAAACTGTTAGCGGGCACATTAACCCTGCCACTAATGGGCACTTTTTAAAGCCCAAAATCCGCCATCTTCTTGTCAACTAACCTACACTACATGTTCATTTCTGATGGTTTCAACAGAAAGGATCTATTGCTATGGGGCATGTCCTAAAAAAGCTAAAACAATACAGATTAAAGTACTTACATCTCTTGGTTGGTCATTCGTGCGATTAGCACAGAAATCGGAGTAGCAAAATATCGCAAGATGTTCCAAGATCCACCCAGGCATACCTGCTTTAAAATAAAGAAACTCATTAATTTGAATAACCAGCAAATGTTGGAAATAGCTATTTTATTTTTTCAGCGATTAAAAATGATAAAGTAAGATCAATAATACAGTAAGCACTCTAAAAAATATCGTTAAAGAGCGGGCTCCATAACCTGTTTTTATTAC
>JAAYPC010000060.1 GCA_012519985.1 Fibrobacter sp. | reverse complement strand
TGCAGAACTTATTTCTGAAATTAAACTTCAGTTTGAATCTAATGTAGTTACTCTGCCTTACGACTCGATTGTAACAGGTAAAAAGATCAATATTGCATATCAGCCTTTTAATGATACTGTATGGTCAGGTGATATTGATGCAGTAAATTATTTCACCACTTACCATAAAATTGGAAGAATTATCGAAAACACCGATAGCATTTTTGGTCCTGCTGATTTTAATAAGTTACGTAACACACCTTCATTTTTTAGAGAAAAACCGATTTACTATGGCATCAGGTACGCATCTACCAAGGATGCTATCTTGTACTCAATTCAATCATATGATGATGACGGCTCAGTTATTTATCTCTTCAATGATAGTTATATAAAGGAAATAGACAGGAAAACGGATAACTCTGGCCTTAAAAGTTATGATTTTGTTTCTATGGACCTTGAATCTTTTAGCAAAACATCTCCTTTTATCAATTACAAAAAAGGCAATTACGTCTACGAATGCCTTCCCTTGGAATATGAATTCAAGACGGCCAACGTAGGATTCTGGCAAATACATTTATATCCTGAAGTTTGGTACTATAAAAATGACCTTAAAGATTTTTCAATGTACATGGATATTGCATTGGAGAAAAAAAATGAAATAAAACCTTAAATATCTTCTTAGAAACTGAGGCATAATTCACTTCTTGCTTGCCTCCGCCAATCGCAAGCGAGGGGGAACGTTTTATGCCTGTAATTTTTTAATTGCAGGCATTGCGTCTCCTTGCTTCGAAGTCCGTATGGACTGAGGTGGACTTAACCGTCTGCGATTGGCGTCAAGCGTAGGAGTATCGCAATGCCTCTTTTTTTACTTCCATAATCTTCCTGCTTATTCCCTAACATCATTTTGTATTGCCTTCATTTTTGCTTAATGGTATTTTATATAGTAATATTATTTTATTATTTTGTTAGTATTTTTAACATTTGTTACTATTATTTTAGTATTATGAAAGCAGCTTCAAAACAATATATTGAACGCATATCTGTAATTATGAAAAAACGTCGTATTGCACTCGATATGAAGCAGTCAGAAGCTGCAGAAAAAGCAGGTATTAGTCTTGGCACTCTTAGGAAATTCGAACAATCCGGTGAGATAAGCCTTGAACGTTTTTTCAAACTATGCAGAATTTATCAGATGGATTCTCATATTATGGCAGCTATCGAAAACCGTGACTGGTGGGCCCTGGAAGAAATTAAAAAAGCTGAATCAAAGAGAACTGTAAGATGAATACTATTAATGTACACATTGATTTCGGTAATTCTTCATTTAAAATCGGTGAACTTTTCGCTTCCGCTGATCTTGGACGTCATGTTTTCAGTTATGATCCGGCTTTTATTTCTTCCGGTCTGCAGATATCCCCTTTCCAGATTCCTTTAAGCAACAAGACTTTCATTGCTCAAAAGAATAGTGCTTTTTACGATCTGCATGGTGTTTTTGCTGACAGTCTTCCAGACGCATGGGGCCGCAGAGTACAGGATGCAGAATTTAGCAAAATTGATATTATTGAACCTACAGCTTTGCAGAGACTTGCTTTCATTGGTAAATGTGGTATTGGTGCACTTCGCTATCAGCCTGCACAGGAATTTCCTAAAGGTGATGATGTCGTGCGGCTTGCAGAACTTCGCAAAGCTACTCAAAAGATTCTCGAAGGGAATGTTGAAGAGATTTCAAATCAGCTTCTTAGAAGTGGGGGTTCTGCAGGTGGGGCACGTCCAAAATTCCTTGTCGATATTAAAGAAAGTGACTATCAGGAATTACGATATACTCGTGGAACATATGAAGATGGTTATATTCCAGTAATTCTTAAAGTACCAAATATCGGCCAGGGAATGGATCAATACCAGAGAATTGAGTATACCTATTCTCAGATTGCCCGTGATGCTGGTCTTAACATTCCTGACACTTATCTTATTACAGGTGAAAAATCAGATCTTGCATTCTTTGCTATGAAAAGATTTGACATTCTGCCTGATGGTACTCGTTTACATGTGCATACTCTTTCTGGTATTCTTAACATTGATTACCGTGAAACTAATCCTGATGCTAGTACCTTCTTACGTACTATTGATGATATTACCAGAGATCAAAGACAAGTAATCGAAGGCTATAGAAGGATTGTTTTTAATTATGTGGGTTCGAATAAGGATGATCACGCTAAAAATTTCAGTTTTGTTATGAATCACAAAGGCGAGTGGTCACTTTCTCCTGCTTATGATGTTGGCTTTTCTAAAGGTCAGAATGATTTACATCAAATGAGGTTGGGTAATAAATTTCGTAATGCTGAAATCAGAGATTTTCGTTCTCTTGCAAGGGACTTTGATATCACTAAATGGGAATCCATTATTGAACAGACTCTTTCCGCTTTCGAGAAATGGCCTTCTTTTGCTAAAAGTAATAATATACACCCTAAATACATTGAATTGATTAACAACAAAATTGTTGAAAATACACGAAGAATCGAGAATGGCCTTTTTAGAGGATTATCATTGTGACTCATTGTGAGGTTTTTTTTACCTCTCTTTGGCTTTAAGGTAAGAATATTCTCACCTTTTTGTCCAGATCCGGAAATTCAGGGTTGAAATTGGTGTAATGGCTGTGTTTGGATTGGGATTAAAATGTGGAGGCGTGTTTGAGATTAACGTTGATGAGGGTGTCGCTCTTCTGGCTCATCTGTTTGACTGTGTCAAATTTCATTATATAACAGCAGTAAAAAGTGAAGCATTTGATGCTTATGTTAATGTTACC
>JAAYPC010000343.1 GCA_012519985.1 Fibrobacter sp. | reverse complement strand
TTAATAAAACTCATATTCAGCTTTAACTCAATAGGTTTACCCATGTTTTCAGAAAGAGACTTTCTACCCTGCATTCTTTTCATATCTTTTTTAATTTTAACCATTAAAGCGGAAAACTACGATCCGGAACTAACCCTTGATGGACGTGTAGACATTCCAGTCTTTATTCTTAAAAAGGGACTCGAAGGAACAATTGAGTTGCAGGTTTATATTGATCAGAAAGGTCAGGTTGAAAGCTGTGAAATAATAAAGGGGATAGCTCCTGAACTTGATTCCATAGCGAAGCACTCTTTATTACAAAGCAAATTTTCACCTGCAATTGAAAATGGTTTACCTGTACCATCAGTTATTAATATAAAAGAAGCATTTATTGCAGACAGTCTTATAGGCTCATTCAACCAGGTCGAACCGGTCGTAGAAGGAAAAGTTTTAAGTCAAAAAGATGGTTTACCGGTTAACGATGCCCAGGTGGAAGTTATTTACCAGGACACAACAAGTGATAAATCGGTTAATTCATTCTCAACCTATTGCAGGCTGATTGGCAAGATTCCAGGCCAGAAATATGGGCATAAAGCGTTCATGACATCTACCGATTCTGAAGGCAGTTTCCGTTTCCGCCTTCTTCCATCCGGTTCTGTACAATTAGTAATAACAGCAACTGGTTATCAAACGGTTAAAGATACCGTATTGATTAATGAGAATTCAAAAATAAAAATGAAAGTATCCATACCGGAATACTTTCCAGATACATCACAATATGAAATCACTGTCTATGGTAAAACCGATTCCGACAACGCCACTGTGAGCATAAGCGCTCAGCAACATCAGTTTGGGATGACTCACAGTTTAAGCGATATTATACAGAATCTTACACCTGTGAGGCGAAGTTCCAGATCAGAATCGGAAATAATTGTGCGGTCAGCTACACCTTATGATAATCTTTATCTGATATATGGAGTTCCCTTTTATGCTCCCTATAATTTTGCCGGATTTGCATTCGGAGAACATGATGGGCTCATGCTCTCCGCTTTAACCGATATTAAAGTGAACATCGATGAAATTGCCGGAAGATATCCATCGGTCAGTGGTGCTCTTATTGAGGCTAATCCTGAAATTGTTCGCCCTGCAAATCAAAGGTTGATTCCCAGGCCTGAACTGGCTATTGACTTCGGTAACAGAAGCGCAGACCTGCTTTTTTCACTTAAAGACAGGAAAGAAAGCAAACGATCCCTGCAGTTAGGTTTCACTGGTGCAAATTGGCAACTGCTTAGATGGATGCTGGTTCATTATGGGATTAAAGAAGAGGCGGCCCTTGGTCCTGGTTTTCCATGCAGTTTTGGCAATCTTACCCTTTCAGGGCAATATGAATTTAAAAATTTGCTCTACGAGGTATTTGGATGGTTTGCATGGGATGGATATACATCTTCCTGGACAGATGAGGATACCGAATTAAAATGGTTTTTGAGACGTCTCAATAACCTGGGATCCAGAAATTACTTTCCCTGGGGCATGGCGGGAGTTGGTTTGCGTCCCAGCAACAATGAAAAATGGAGATTCTTTGCCGGAGGATCTCATCAGTATTTTTCAGAGGGGAAAAGTTTCGGACCGGTATCAAGACTCAAAATTACATTTCTTAACAATGTAAATACAACCATCAGGTTTAATCCAATATCAGAAAAATTAATAAACGTCGATTTCGAAGGCAGATATGAACATAAGGAGTGGTATGGAGATGTTGTCCAGAAGCGCTATTCTGACTCCAAGCGATTAACATATCAGGAAGGAAAAGAGGATGCATTTTCTTTACACAGCAACTCGCGGTTGAGTTTGGGTAATC
>JAAYPC010000059.1 GCA_012519985.1 Fibrobacter sp. | reverse complement strand
GGAATTTTTAAAATGTATTCCCGGCTTTGACCCTCTACATCAATTGTATACTTGCCACTTTTTGGATAATCGGTTTTTCCGCATCCTTCACAGATCTCCTCATCTGCAATAGTATCAAGGGTAATATCTACGAGTGTATCATAGGTAGAGATAATGACTGCTTTCTCCTGGTAACCATCAGCTTTTACTTTAATAGAATCAATATCGGTTGCAATTGTGACGGCTATCGCTTTGTCAGTGGACTTGTTATGGTGCAGGGACTGAGACAATGCATACTTGCCTTTCTGTAAAGGCATATATTGGAATGTTGTCTTATATTGTCCAATAGATGCCCGGATTACCATCATGTTAACCGAATGGAAATAATCTTCGATGTTCAATCGGTGAATACCAGGTGTGGTATTCTTTATTGATACTTTCTTGAGCAAGCTTCCATTCAGATCAAAAAATTCGATGTTTGCTGTTGAAGTACCGGTAGCCCGAAACTCCAGCACACCTCTTTTAAAAGTAACTCTTTCAGATTGAGGTATAATAGGAGAGATAACAGCAACAGTGTCTTTGATAAATGAAAATTTACCATCTTCTCCAGTAGTGTCCTTCAATTCCTGTTTTACAAGAGTAACGATAGCATCCTGTACCGGTTCCCCTTTCTGGTTGGTAACTGTACCACGCACATTAATTGGCGTCTGAGCGTTCAGTGTTACGCCTGCTAACAACAACATACAGAAACAAATACAACGGTCCATATTTCACCCCCATTGTGGAAGCCATCTCACTTTTTGAGAGATGGTCAGTGATAATATTAAGGAACAAATATTTTTAATTGATTTGTCATGTTTCCTGCACGAACTTCACAGCAATAAACACCCCTGGCAAGTGCTCCGGAACGGTCTCGGCCGAAGCCCCCTTGTAATTCTCATTTAAACACAACCAGTTTATCCTCTGACTTCTGATTCATATAACATAAGCGTATCCATTGCGGGCTCACAGCAGTACTGATGATCCTGACCTCATCAATACTTCCCTTGAAATAGCCAAATCCCTGATCAAAGGGGATTTGTATTACCTCTGCAAACCTGCCTATACTTAAATCATTCGAGCTCTTTCGGTCAGCAATCTCGTTGGGCCACTTGTCGATTGTGCTGTCAACCAGTGCACCATTACAGTAGAGATACTGTTGTGTTCCTTTCCGGACTCCAACCAGGTGTACCCATTGTTTTTCAGTTACAGGACTGTTGGTAACCTCCCAGACTTTCTCCTCACCATCAAACTCTACAAATTCCCATAAAGGTGAAGTAGTCATGATGTCTACCGAAAAGCTGGATGAACGGAGATAGTACTGTTCATATCCCTTTGACACGATACAACGGGATTTTATGTCTATGGCATCCAGAGAAACCCAGGCGCTTACCGAATAATAACCGTCCTGAGGAAAATTGATTTTACTCTCCGAGGTATTATTCATGGTGATGAAATCGGATGTCCCATTGAAAGTTCGACAGTATCCAATTGCACCTTCACTAATTGAAGGTGTGGCGGTATCCGGCGAAGATCCATCGTAGCCATTGAATGTTGCATCACGGATAAGATCGTTGGGTCCGTCTCCCAAATGCCAGACACCCTGAAACCCGGAAGCCGTATCGAAAACCAGTTTACTGTTTGAATAATCCTGAGCATCCGGATTACCCCAGTACATAAGTATTGATTGAGTACTGTCATTCCCGTAAACAGTATCTATTCTCACCCAAATAGCAGCATGCCGGGAAGCTCCATCCCATTTCTCGATCTCGTGTAATAAAGGGGTTCCGTTGCGTGAAGTAAATCGGATATCCTTCCCGTTTTCTGCTGCCTGAGAAAAATCAAAATTGCTTTCGGTCAAACGGACAAGTACCGGAAAATCATACACATCAGAATCGACACCTGCCCCGGATACGGTTGTGTTCAAGTAAATACTTCTTTTATTGTCCCAGGTGAAATTGGTGATTATAGTGGTATCCGATGACTTTACTAATACATTCTGTTTTGTTATAACTGCACTGTCTCTGCCTGTAACATATCGGATTTCCGGTATTTTACCTGCAGGTACCGAGTCTATAAGGATTTCGCTTTCTTTTACATCAAACTGTTTGGCAATGTCTGTACCGGGGATAGTGACATAACCTTCTTCAGTCTCGATCCCGGGGATCAGTTTTATCGATCCTGGTTTCTGAAGCGAATCGATTGATACAAAGGTGGTTTCACCGGTTACTTCAACCCCAAAAACCAGCATACGGGTCCTGTTTTCAAGTTGCACAGCCTGAACATTATAGATGCCTGGTTGAATATTTTTAAATGTATATTGACCATTTGCATCACTGGTATCTATCAGAGAATCCGCTACATCACCCTTCACAGCCGGATTGTGATTTACCGGAATCAGCTTAACTTGTGTATATGGAGCCGGAACATTACCCGGGAATACAACCTGTCCCACGACTTCCACTTCCGAACCTCCACCTCCCTGGCTGTTCACAGATACCTGCTGTGAACAGAAAAACATCAGCATCAAAAGAACAAGAGACACAATTCCAGGAGGAGAATTTTTCATGATTCACCTCCATTGCAACTCTCTGTCATTGGGAATAGTTGAACATTAAGCTGATAAACCCTGTCAGGAACTTCAGAGCATTGAGCAATTTCCATAATTTTGCGTCTGGCTCTTCTTATCTCATCCTGGATTTCCTCAAAATCTTTCTTTGAAACAGAGAAGGTTACAGAAGAGAAGTTGCAGTCTTTTGATCCGTTGTTAATGGCCTTGGCGGCTAACATCATATTATTGATGATAAAGTTATTAAGAGTCAGTGAGCGTATGTCACTGCCGGTACTAAGAAGAGCGTTTGTCCTTTTGTAAATCCCTTGCTGATCTTTTTCCACCAGTTTAAGTTCTACAAGAAGTCTGATAGCATTCTCGACCTGCTTTTCGCTGATCGAAGGAATGATTTTTTTGCCAAGAAGAGCAAAGGTTTTATCGGTTAATGGAAAGAATGCCAGCGATTCCCGGACTGCTGTGTAGTACCACTTATCGTAGAACATATAATGATTAGCATCCAGAACACGCACCGAAGACTCCTTGAATGTCATTAGTTCTTCGAAATGGCGTTTTTTCTCCTCATGGCTCTTAGCCTGGCAAAAAAGTACCATGGTCTGAAAGTAATCCCGCTCTCTTTTATTAAGCTTGAGAGCATGAGATAGTGCTATCGCAGAATTCAGAGTGAAATTGCGCTCACCTTTGAGCATTTTGGCGAAATTTCCCGCGTTAATCCCCCCCAGTGAGGTGAGATACCGATAGGAAAACTTAGGATTTTCCTTCTTTTTCTCTTCATAATAATCAGTCAGATATTTACGAAAATCGGTATAATTAAAGATGTTGAGCATTCTTACCCTCTAAATTACTGATTAAAGCCAATATAATCAGAAAAAAAAGATGGTGCAGGAAAAAAGTTCTCAGAGATGTATTCAAATGAAAACACTATGAGGATAAAAAATTTTGCATAACAAAATGATATTTAAACAAATATCAAATTTATCAATCCCAATACCGACAATTTTCCGTCAAATAAATGAAAACACCCTTACAACACTGGTCCAGAAGATAATGTTGGCATATTCATAACATGTGTACTCAAAAGTTGTACAGAAATAATACCAGATACAACTATTTTATAAAAAACAGATCTAACCTGTTTAAATTATTGTTAATGATTCTGTAAAAAGGAAATCACTGTTATGAATAAAAATCTGGTGCTTCTGTCTTTTCTTTCTGTTTTGATTTTTGGTACCAACTTACATTCAGATGTTAAACTGACGAGTACTTTTTCAAATTCGATGGTTCTTCAGCAGAAAGCTCAGGTCCGTATTTGGGGGACTGCAGCAAAAAATGAAACTGTCACAATTGAATTTAACGGGCAATCAAAAAGCACTAATGCCGAAAATGGATCTTGGACCATAATCCTGGATTCGATGGATGCAGGTGGGCCATACACCATGACCATTAAGGGTCAGAACACCATTAAACTTTCCGATATATATGTAGGAGAGGTGTGGCATTGCGCCGGACAGTCCAACATGGATACCAGAGTCAGCTATTATCCTCATTATAAATCAATTATGAACAGCACCTCTCTTCCATTACTTAGATTTCTGACAACACGACAACCTGGTGGAGTAACCAATAATGTATGGGAGACCTGCACCACACCCGAAAAGATCGGTAAATTATCAGCTTTAGGATTCTTTTTTGGGAAAGAGATATTACAGGCCCTGAAAAACAATATCGCTGTAGGACTGGTAGTAACTGCTGTAGGCGGAACTACCATTGCCAGTTGGCTGGATCCGGCAACAGTTGCAGATGATCCGCAAATCAAGAGTATCGATTCTAATGCTGGAAGCATGTATAACGCCTGGGTGCAGCCTGTCGAAGGTTATGTATTCAGGGGCACACTGTGGATGCACGGAGAGCAGGACAGAAGCAATGGGCTGTACAAATATTATCACCAAAGACTGAATCAGTTTATCAGCGGCTGGCGAAAGATCTGGAATATTGGTGATTTCCCGTTTTACATCGTTCAATTAGCTAACTATGGATCCGTTCAAACCGACCCCAATGAATCTGCAAGTTCTGCGGTAATAAGAGAAGCACAACGGCTTGGCCTTGCAATCAATAACACCGCTTTGACTGTTTTAATCGATATTGGAGACAGCCTTCACTTTGGCAACAAGCAGGAGGCTGGCCGAAGGCTCGCACTGCCGGCCAGAGCCCTGGTATATGGTGAGAAGGAACTGGTTTATTCAGGGCCATTATTTATAAGGAGTATTATAGAAGGATCAAAAATCCACTGCTTGTTTATTCATTGTGGAAGTGGAATGAAACCTGCATCGGGCAATAAATTGACTGGCTTTGCTATTGCAGGCAAGGATAATAACTATAGCTGGGCTGATGCAGTTATTCATGGAGACACTGTAACAGTATCGAGCAGTTCAGTGACTGAGCCGGTAAATGTCAGATATGCATACGGAGCCAACCCAATCGGAAATCTTGTAAATTCAGAAGGACTGCCGGCTTCGCCTTTTACTACTGATGGTCCTCAACTACCATACGATACCTCGGAGACCTCAATTATCAATCTATCTGGATCTGCAGGAAAAACAACCTATAAACTGAATAATAAACAAACAGCTGGCAGAATTACCATATTTTCACTGAATGGAAAGAAGATTTTTGAAAAGAGTTTTAATTCCAGAATCGATAGAAATGAATTAAATTCCACTCTGAAAGGGATGAACTCCGGATGCTACATCATATATGGTTTAACCGATGATTATGAACAGGGTAAAAAAGGCAACTCTGCCATGATTTAT
>JAAYPC010000342.1 GCA_012519985.1 Fibrobacter sp. | reverse complement strand
TCATTATAAGTGGTTTGTGTTACCTAAAGCATTTCGCTGTTTTTAATGGACCTGTCGCTTGCAAGATTCGTTCATTTTAAAGATTCATTACACACAGATATGTGCAGACCTGAAGAACTGAAAACCTTTATGTAAAATACATGATCTACATAGGTGCCATTAACAAGTAAATGTAAAAGCAAACAATAAACAGGGATCAAATCGGGGAACAATCCAGTTCAGTTGATCACACAGTTTATTGCTTCATTATGGTGTGAAGCCAACAGATACCAAAAATGGCATACTGCCTGATGATTTTTCAGAATTCAAAATTCAGGGCTAAGTGGCAAGGAAAAAATTTCTTATTGGAATGCTGGGCATTCCAGGCTTTCCATTTTCCGTATTTAATGTACCCGGTTGTCAGAAACGCTCCACCTAAAAGAGCACGTATCCCACCTTCAGTGAAAATAAGCGCAGTAACCACATCACCATCCATGTTAGAGTCATCCATCGCTTCTCCATAGGGTACTGCAAGTATGAAATTAAACACGGCAGTTCCAAGCAGAACCCATCCGGCAATTCTCTCCCCTAATGCCCGTGAGTGAGGATTTTTAGTAGAATTATAAACCAATAATGGAGCAGAAGGCGTAGTAGCAGATGACATACAAAGTGTCAAAGCGTCCGGAATCCGGATGTTATCATCAGCATTCACTGCACAGTAAATATTGTTATAAGAAAAATACATAACAGCTTCATGTAACCCTCCTGGAAAAGATTTTAGATGGAGCAGCATATTCTGCCTGGAAATGTTTTTTATGAATAAACTAATAGTTCCAGAATTCAACTGCAAATGTTTTATGTTATTATCATATTTAAATTTGACACCAGTGATGTTAAATGTATACTCAATTTTATGAATGGTTGCAGTCGAGGATGTGAGTAAATTTACGGTTGTGCTTTTGCAGAGGTCAGAAGGCCCTTGTCGTCACCTGTTGTGGTTTTTAGGTTTAACCTCTCTATTAACTCCCGAAATCCTTCAGCTTCTTACTTAATTCCTCAAAGTATAATGACAGGTAATCCTTCACAATTGCGGTTCCATGCGGTATGATAAGCACATCCGGGTGATCCCAGAGAGAGGAATCCTGGGGCAAGGGTTCCTGGTAAAAAACATCCATGCCGGCTCCTGCAATAAATCCCTTGTCCAAAGCCCATAAGAGGTCTTCTTCTTTACAGCAGTTTCCTCTTCCGATGCTGTAAAAGAAGGCACCTGGTTTTAATGCGGAAAATCGTTTTCTGTTAAAAAAACAAGTATTGGATTCGGTTCCTGGCAGTATACTTACCAGATGATCGCAGTTTCTCAGGACCTCTTCCATGTGGTCAGGATGACAGATTGCATCGGTATCCTTATCCAACCGGGAATCGTAAGGAGAATGTTTTACCCCGGTAATTCTGCATCCGAGAAATTTTAATACACTGGCGCATTTACTTGCTATTCTTCCATATCCCACAATCACTACATGCTGAGTTGCCAGTCTGCTGGTGCTGTTAAGGAAGTCCCGATTCCATATATGATTTTTTTTCTGTAGAAGAGCCTGAGGGATTCTTCGGTTAAAGTAAAGAATCATGGCCAGAAGCGATTCTGCCATAATGGTTCCGTGGAATGTCCCATAATTAACGGCAACATTGAAATTTTTATCCTGTTCAATCCAGTCGTGTCCTGCTGCAGGAGTAAATATGGCTTTAAGCTTTGGTGCCAAGCAGTACCATGGTGCCTTGAATCTCCAGGTAATAACCAGATCTGCTTTGTGAAGATGATCCAGAAATGCGTTTTCATCTGTAACTCTGATAAAATCCCATTGCGGAAAGCGGTTACGGATACAGTTTATATGGTCATCGGTTACACTGAAGGCTTTTACCTCGTTTTCAAGATAAACAATTACGATCATAGTTTTTATATTACTCTTCCATTGGCTGACTTGTTAATATTTGTGATCATCAGACTTTGTTACTTTTTTAGGATAGTCCGGTCATTAGACTGATTTCTGGAGTAGTGAAATTTCTTTTTAACAGGTCAAGAATTGTACTCAGATCAATTACATAGTTCCGTTGCAATGGTAATGACTCCTCATTCTCTTTTAACACTTCGAACAAGGAGGTGGTGCTGCTGTTGTCGTTCTGGGGCTGGATTTTATTTCCATGATATACAATCATTATTAAAGAATCGATAGTGGAGTTTTAAGAATAGTTCGCTTTCAGGTATTCGCCTGGCTTGCAGTTTCTCTATTTAAAAGCGACTGCAAAGATTTATTCAGTTCTTCCACATTATAAGGTTTTGTGATAATCCCTTTAAAACCATAGCTTTTATAGTCTGCCATTATCGGATCATTGGAATAGCCGCTGGAAACAAGGGCATTAACCTTGGGATCAATTTGAAGCAGCTTGCTCATGGTTTCTTTGCCTCCCATACCTGCAGGAACTGTCAGGTCAAGTATAATGGCATCAAATCTCCGATTTTCTTTCAGTGCTTTACTGTAAATTTCGATAGCGGATTCTCCATCATTGGCAGTTTCCACCGTATACCCCAGATGAGTGAGTAGCGTTTTAGTAACTGTCAGTATAACCGGCTCGTCATCCATGATAAGGATTCTACCGGTTTTTTCTGCAGAAACTGAATCGGCATTTTTATGATTGACAGCAGTCTTTGTGGATGCTGGCAGAAGGATATGAAAGGTGGTACCCTTGTTTATTATTGATTCCAGATAAATATGGCCATTATGCTTTTTGATGATCGAATAGGAGGTGGCCAGTCCTAAACCGGAACCATTGGGTTTGGTAGTAAAAAATGGATCAAAAATGCGTTTCTGGATTTCAGGTGGAATTCCATTTCCACAATCACTGACTGTGAGTTTAATATACTTTCCTGGAAGCAGTTGGACATTTTTCACAGATGGGTTATCTTCATTCGACATTGAAATCTTGATTACCCCACCCTGAGGCATGGCTTCGATGGCATTAATGAGCAGATTCTGAATAACCTGACTTATCTGTGAGCTGTCGATTTCTGCAGAGTATAAGTTATCCTGAGAAGAGATATCACATTTGACCTGTGTTCCTGATAAAGTGAATGCTGCAGTATCTTTGACCAGCGATTCAAGAGAAGTTGCTTCCTTGATCGGTGCACCACCTTTTGAATAGGTCAAGAGCTGACGGGTAAGATCCCTTCCTCTCTGAAGTGCATTTTCTATACCGCCTATAATACTGTTGTGCTCTGGGTTATCAGTATTATTGATTTTCAGTATCGAAATGCCAGTCCAGACAGCAGTCAAGAGATTATTAAAATCGTGTGCTATGCCACCTGCCAGTATTCCCAGCGCTTCCAGCTTGTCTTTTTCGATGATCTCTTTTTCAAAACGGATTCTATCGGTCAAATCAATGCAAACACCACATATACCGGTTACCTTGTTTTGACGAATAATTGGAGTGGAATGGATCAATACCGGAAATGTCGTACCATTTTTGTGCAATGCGGTGTATTCATAGTGAAAATTAGCATCGTTATTGAAGATACGAACCAGATTATTTTTTACCAGTTCTCGTTGTTCGGGAATGACCATCTCCAGGGGAGTATACCTGGACTGATCGTCCGGGGTATAACCGAAAAGATCAAATGCTTTTTTATTGCAATAGGTAAAGGTTCCGCTAAGATTGGTTTCAAAGATTGCTTCAGGAAGAAAATCGGTAAGTTCACGATAACGTCGTTCACTTTCCTCGAAAGCATTCTTTGCTTTTATCAGATCAGAAATATCTTTGAGAAATGATACCAGACAGTTTTTCCCTTTAAACTGCATTTCTTCACTGGATACAGAAAGATAGTGTATCTCTTCTTCACAATTGCTGTGAAAGAGTCCTTTGAGGGTGGATGAAGAGAGTGGTAATTGAATTTCTGGTTTTTCCGGGTCAGAGGGAACGATTTTTTGAAGAATGGAAACCGGTTCAACCCCTATATCCAAAAGTTTAACAGCAAGAGGATTTGCCGAAATAACAAGTCCGGAACTTCTTTCGCAAATAAGTATGGCTTCAGGGGCATGCTCAAAAATCGTCTGAAATCTTTTCTCAGAAAGGAAAACACCCTCAACCCAACCTTTGATACGTTTTAAAGCAAGGTGATTAATAATGGAATATATGCATAGAATCAAAGTCAAAGTTATGCAGAAACCCAGAAGGTAATATTTGTATGCTGATTCTTTTGGGGAGAACACGTATATTGTCCAGTTTGGCAAAAATAAAGCAGCCTTGGATTCTAAAAATATCTGCTCGCCTATGACTATTTCACCTGTAGAGGTTTTCCGTTTCACCAGTGGCTCAAAAGAATTTACCCTGTAAAAAGGAAGTAAACTGATTTGTTGTCTCTGCGAATCTGTAATCGTGAAAAGCGGTCGATAATTAAAACAGGGAAAGCTGGATAAAAATATGAAATTGTTCTGATCGATTAAAAATGCTTTGGGTTTAATTGAAAAGATCGAATCCAACGGCTCTGCATCGAATTTGATTGCTACCACACCCTTTACTTGTCCATCGGAACCTTTTACCGGAGCAGAACTGAAATAACCTCTTCTACCGGTGGTTGATCCTACTGCAAAACAACTGCTTCTTTTTCCGGCCATTGATTCCTGAAAATAAGTCCGGAAAGAATAGTTCTTACCTACAAAACTTGATTCTGTGTTATGGTTGGAAGAAGCAATTGTGAGTCCGGAACAATTAATGAGATAGACTGCATGAGCATCGAATGCATTATGGTAACGGCTTAGAACTGCATTGGCTCTTTCCAGGTTTTCTTCTGATGGATCACACAGATAATTAACAATTGCAGGAGAGCCGCTGATGGTATGCACCCCAGCATCGATTTTATTCATCTTGCTCTCTAAAGCCGCTTTAATAGCGGTAATGGTGAGTTCTGCATCTGCTTTTATCTTTAAAGTCTCATCTCTGACAAGCCTGCTGGTAATAGAATATCCCAGAATAAAAAGTGTAGCCAGTACAAAAACCGTAAGAAAAAAGATCACCCGGGAATAAGCAAAATTTTCATAGATAATTGATTTTTTAGGATACATCTGCCTGAAAAAATGGATGGACATCGCAATGATAATTATTAGCAATGCTGGAAACAGAAGTCGTTCGATCTGAGAAAGGATTTGAATCATGGACGAAGATGGTCCCCGGAAATGAAATAGAACAGGTTTCTGTTAATAAAAATCGATTTATCTGATTTATAATATAATTATATCGTATATGTCTAAGTAGGGTCCATGGATTAATTTTGCCCGGGAATAAAAATCTTCCGCTAGCCAACAATGGTGCTTTAATGTACACGTATCTATATTCTTGTCTGTGTTCTTTTAATGAAAAGGAATATAAAAAGCAGGACTGATAAACGTATTAAGGGAAATATGTCCATTTCTTAATTCAACTTTTGTAGCGCAGGGGTTTTATATAATGTGCAAATCGTCAGTGGCAATTGTTGCATGTGGTTCGTATAACCAGGATGAGGTAAACGATGCTGTAAAGAAGGGAATCTCGCTATTGGGAGGGATAGAGCAGTTTTGCCGCAGTGGTGAGAAGATACTTTTAAAGCCCAATGTCCTTTGGGGTACTGATCCTGAGCGCTGTGTGGTAACTCATCCTTCAGTATTTAAAGCGGTAGCACTTCTTTTACAGGATCACGGCGTTAAATTGCAATACGGTGATTCACCTGCCGGTTTACAAACTTCTGCTCAGGCAATGCAAAAGCCTGGTTTCAACAGAATCGCTGCAGAATTGAATATGGAGCATGGTGATTTCGACCATGGAAGAAACGTCACATTTCCCGAAGGGATTTTCTGCAAGCAGCTTTTCCTTGTTAATGCAGTATTCAATTCAGATGGACTGGTTAGTTTACCAAAACTTAAAACCCATGGGTTAACCCGGATGACCGGGGCGGTCAAGAATCAATACGGATGTATTCCAGGCCTGGTGAAGGGAGAATATCACGCCAGGCTGACTGATGTTTACGACTTTTCTAAATTACTGGTAGATATAAATCGCTTTATCAAACCCCGTCTGTATGTCATGGATGCGGTTTATGCCATGGAAGGCAATGGGCCACAAAGTGGCGAACCGAAAAAAGTGGGTGCACTGCTTTTCTCTGATGATCCGGTTGCTTTGGATAGCACTGCCTGCAGACTGATCGATCTGAATCCGGACTTTGTTCCCACCATTGTGGAAGGAGTAAAGGGAGGTCTGGGCGTTTCATCTGCTGACGCTATCCATCTTATAGGCGAGCCAATAGACAATCTGATTAGTGCAGATTTTAAGGTGGTAAAAGCTGCTCCGGTAGTGTTGCCACAAAACGGGATTCTTCGCCAGATTCGCTCCAGCTTTACTCCCAGACCAGTAATTAATAAGGAAAAATGTATCCAATGTCTCAGGTGTCTGAAAAGCTGTCCTGTCGATCCCAAAGCATTAAGCTGCAAAGATAACCAGAAGATACCCCGATTCGATTACAAAAACTGTATTCGCTGTTTCTGCTGTCAGGAAGTGTGTCCGGAGAAGGCGATTTCTATCAGGGAACCCTTGTTAAAGAAACTATTTCCGGTAGTATCCTATATTTCACTATTTATGGCCAACAGATACAGTAAAAAGCAGAAAGAGAATCGATGATAGTTGTTCCCAGGTTTCCCGGTGAAGCTCGCAAGAATGACGGAATATTCATGTATGGAGCGCAGTGCTCCAAGCCATTTGTTTACGTTTATCAACAGGAGTCTCTGGAAATTGTCATTGGCCCCTCATGCAGACCTGAACTGGAATTGAACCTCAAAAATTGCATCTCAGACAATGTTCCAATTCAAAAAAGACGCGGTGGTGGGGGTACGGTTATTCTGGCTCCTGGGGTCGTTGTCACTGTTGTAGTGGGTGAGCGCAAGAGCGGTGAATCTGCCCTGAGTATATTTGACAAAATTCACAACGCAATGATAGCACTGCTTGAAAATGAAGGTGTCCATTCTATTGAAAAGAAAGGTATCAGCGATCTGGCAATAAAGAATCGTAAAGTGCTGGGGAGTTCGCTGTATATGGGTTCATCACCATTCTATTACTATTATCAATCAAGCCTGCTGGTTTCTGCGGATATCTCTCTTATGAACCGCTACCTTGAACATCCACCCAAAGAACCGGATTATCGCAAGGGAAGAGGACATGAGACATTCTGTACAACTTTACATAATCAGGGTATCACTATCACCCCTGCCAGCTTATGTAAATTATTTTCCTGCAGATTGCAACAGCAGTTGATAAAGCGTTGATCATTCAGTTATCTCTGGTATAATCTTTCTTTTTTCCCAGTGCTCAAAATTGGCCATTGCCTTATTCTGCTAATAATCGAAACTGTACAGAAAGTATCTTTAGTCGAAACGAATATTACTTTTACCTGAAAGAAGGTATCTTCAAAATACAGAAAGCATCATCAAAAAACAGAAATCACCTTCAAAAATGTAGAATATATCCCCTGAAAAGCAGCATATTCAAAACTCACAAATTGCTGATCATTAAACTGATACCGCCTGGTAATGGTGCGAATTAGCGATCCACAGCAATTTTGTGGTTTCCTATAAAAGATCCATCCTGCCTGTAAAATGCTATGGTGAACAGACCAGCAGAGATACCCCTGGGTAAAGTTACTATGCCGTTCTCGCTGAAATTAATCCTGGCAATTCTACGGCCTTGAAGGTTAAATAAAACAGCAGACCCCTTTTGATGGAAATTTCGGATGAATACGCTGTGACCAGAATGGGTAAATGAAACCGGAGACGGAACTTCATTACGAGAGACTCTAATTGATAAATACAAATCTAATACTTCCTTAATAGCTCCTTCTGCATTAATTTTGCCAGCTCCCCACTGGTTGATGGGAGAAGTGATATCACCTGTCCATTGATCATGGATGGCTGATTTCTGAATACATTCCAGAGCTGTTTCCGGAGTCAGATTAGGGTTGATTTGCAGCATAAGGGCAATTATGCCTGCTACTACAGGAGAAGCTCCGGAAGTGCCGGTTGCTTCAGCATAACGGCCGGTTTTTCTGGAAATGTCAGGCCAGATCACAGGCGTCAAATCCGGTTTTGAGCTTCGGCTGATTGCTGATACCAGCCGCCAGCCCGGAGCAGTGATCTCCGGTTTTATTCTTCCATCGACAGTTGGACCTGCTCCGCTGAAATGAGCTATATCACCTTTTTTGTCGGTAGAAACTTCTACGGAATCATTCCAGTATTTCAGAGTTGCCCTACCAATATATGCTCCTGTAGAAATTATCCGTTTGGCAGTTCCACCTACCTCGTTGATACTGTACTCAGCATTACCACCATGGAAACCATCAATATCCAGTTTTCTCAAAGCCTCTTTATGGACATGCCAGGCGTGGATATTGCAATTGTCTTTACCGTTTTGGATAGTAACTCCTGCAAACAGGGAGGGCTTTGTGGCTTGATAATAGATAAGGGCATGTGGTTTATTATTGAGGTTACTCGAAGGCTCTGCTCTAATAAACATACGGGCTATGTCGGTGGAACCATCGGTATTTTCCCAGCTCAAAGAATCTTCGTATTCTTTAGTCGCGTTTTGGAAAGTTATTTTTTTGAAATATTTCATTTCCCTGGTGGAGGTGTCGATAAAAAGGGGTTGGAGTGAGAAAAATTTAGATTTTTCACCCCAGATATCAATTCCGGAGTAATAGAAGGTATCAGAGTCGGAAGTGGCCAGTTTGGGAGTAAGGCAGGTGCCTTGGGAGTCATTTGGAGCCAGTTTAAACTGCAGATGAGCTCTGCGGTTGTAATCATTTCCTGCAGCTCCCACTATTATTCTTCCCGGACCACTAACTGAATCTACAAAACGATCGAAAAGTGAAGTGCCATCGTGAGGGCCATAGGAGACTCCAATGCTCAGATTAACCACACAGGGCACATTTATTGAATCTGCCAGTGAAAAGATCCAGGAGATTCCATCGGAGATATTGCTTATCTCAGTTGAATACATTACTGCTGCAATCATGGCATCAGGTGCCATCCCGTAAAAACCATAGGTTTTCTCTGAACCTGCCGCTATACTGGCCATCATTGTACCGTGCACATGATTTTCAACCAGCCCGAAAAGACTGTCTTCTTGTAACTCTTTGTGGTTTTTAATTACACCATAACCGAAACGGTTAGGTTTACCTGGTAAAACAGCATTCTGATTCCACAGAGCGACAAATCTGGTTTTGCCATCCTGATCAAGGAATGCCGGATGATGTGTGTCAAATTCGGTGTCAATTACTCCTATCAGAATACCTTTCCCTGTAAGAGTGCGGGGAAGATCCGATGGCCGGGTGCCATGGACTTCATCAACAAAACTCAGGACACGTGTACTGTCAAGAACCGGTGATGGAGCCAGCATTTTCTGAAAAAGCAGACTCTTATAAAAAGGGATTGGTGCTGGAGAGGGTGGGTAGCTGTTTCTGGCAAAAGTTACTGAAAAACAGAAGAGCACAACAGATGCTACAGTTTTAATACCAGCCATTTTTAGAAACCCTCCTGTTTTTCTAACAAAATAGGCAGATTTTTTAAAAGAATCACCCGAAACCGACTGCCTGAATAACCAGAAGAAATCAATACCTGGTCCAGAAGAACACCTTTTAGTCGTTTTAATGCGGTGATTAAGACCACAATAATTAATATAATCGCCGAAATAGAACAAAATGCATAAAACTGCCTGGCAAATTTGCGCTGATTAATACCTGCATTCAATCGTAATAGATATAATGGAAAGCTGAAGGAAATAACAAATTGCTGCAGAAAAAATGATTTATTATATTATAAATTTGTCAATTAGTAGCCTGAGAGTTGGCAAAAGATCTGCAGATGTCCGATTTTTCAGGCTGATTGGTTTTCGAGTTAAGTCCTATTTTTTACCGGAACTGGAGTATAGATGTATAAAATATTCGTGGATGGTCAGGAAGGTACGACCGGATTACAGATCAATGAACGACTCTCAAAATACAGTGGAATAGAGATACTGAAAATTGACAGCGAAAAGAAAAAGGATATTGAACTGAGAAGAAAGTTTCTCAATGAAGCAGACATTGTTTTTCTTTGTCTTCCCGATGATGCTGCCAGAGAATCGGTTGCTCTTGTTTCCAACGAAAAAACCTGCATTATCGATGCCAGCACAGCGCACCGGACCAATCCTGACTGGACCTATGGTTTTCCGGAGCTAAAGGGTCAGCGGGAGAAGATAAAAAGATCAAAAAGGATAGCAGTTCCCGGATGTTACGCGACCGGTTTTATCGCCTTAATGTACCCTCTTGTTAAAGAAGGATTGGTGCAGCCGGATTATCCGGTGACTTTACATGCTATATCCGGTTATAGTGGTGGTGGCAAGAAACTGATCTCCCAATATCAATCTGATACTATTCCGGATGCACTCTGTGCCCCGCGGCCTTATTCAGCCAGATTGAACCATAAACATCTGCCAGAGATGCAAAACATAGTTGGACTGGACTTCCCGCCACTTTTTACTCCTTTGGTTTGTAACTATTACAAAGGTATGGCGGTCATGGTGCCGCTATTGCGGAGATTGCTGCCAAAGAAAAGCACTGCCCAGGAGATCCATAAATTTCTTTCCGATTATTATCAGTCTGAGCAATTTGTACGTGTTTTGCCTTTTGATACTGTAATGTCAACCGAGAACGGGTATCTCAACGTTGTTGGCTCAAATGACACCAATCGAAACGATATATGCATCTTTTATAATGATGAGCAGATATTACTGATTTCCCGGTTGGACAATCTTGGCAAGGGAGCATCCGGTGCTGCCGTACAATGCATGAATAT
>JAAYPC010000007.1 GCA_012519985.1 Fibrobacter sp. | reverse complement strand
TCTTTTTGAAGGAGTACCTGCTATGAATGATGAACTTAAAAAAGAATTAAAAGAATTGATAATAAGTGAACTGGCTCTGGAGGACGTCTCGGTTGATGATATCAGAGATGACCAGCCCATATTTAATGAAGGCTTGGGATTGGACTCGATCGATGCTTTGGAGTTAGGAGTTGCGATACAGAAAAAATATGGTGTGAAACTGAAAGGTAAATCAGATGAAGAAGTTAAGTCCTACTTTTCTTCTATCAATTCACTTTCAGACTTTATTTCAAGGAACCTTAATCAAGCAACTTCACAATAGTATAGATATTTTTCAGAGGGTAACATCCATTTCTCCTGTTTTTCAGGTGAACAAAAATGAAATCAGCAGGTTCTCATCGCTGAGATGCCAGAAACAATATTTGAATTAGATGTGAAGTGTCATCTATCCTGTCGGGCTACAACAAGATATTTTACATCTGTTTTCAGGTTAGATAAGTCATGACAGAAGTACCTCAGCTAGTCAAACCGTTTAAATTAATTATCAATTGTTTTACTCCTGCAATAACAGTTCTGGTACCCTTTATTATCTATTTTGGAATCAAATATTTTGGAATCAGATACCTGCTTTATGGTTTGCTGTTTCTGTACCTGTTAAGGAGCGCATCCTGCCTGAGGGGTGGCATAAAAAGAAATCAGGCATTAGTGTTGATCAGTATTGCTGCAGTTTTTGGTCTGGCCATTATTCTCAA
Organism: Fibrobacter sp.; assembly: GCA_012519985.1. Lineage (GTDB taxonomy): Bacteria > Fibrobacterota > Chitinivibrionia > Chitinivibrionales > Chitinispirillaceae > JAAYPC01. Next base: position 24,656 of record JAAYPC010000007.1, on the reverse strand, counting down.
CCGGGCATCACTTGCATTGTACACTCCGGTGCTGATCAATCTGGGGCTGTTATTGAGTTTTGGATCTACTCTTTTTATCGGTCCCCCTATTATCGAAATATTTGCCAGAAAACATGTTAAATCTTTGTCAGAAAGAGAAGTGAAATACTGCAGGAATGTGACTATTCTGTGGGTTACCTTCTTTGTCATCAATGGAAGTATCTCCTTAATAATATCCGCAACAGGAAATATTGATTACTGGATCATTTACAATGGCTTTATATCCTATATAATGATTGGATTGATCTTTTTTATAGAAATGACATACAGATACTATCGTTTTAGAAATTACGGCAATAGCTTTATAGATTCTTTTTTCAAACGGATTTTCAAACCTTATTCGGTTGATTCTCAGAGGTAAGGCTATGTTTTTTCATTTTTTCAGGTAAATCGAGCAGATACAGAACCTGAAGCTTTGCCTTATAAGAAAGATTTTAACATGAACAGAAATTTTAATTCCCTTTTCTCGGTTTTAATCCACAACGATCAGTCTGCCATTATAAGTCGTAAAGATGGCATCGACATCAACTGGAGAAATTTTCAATCCGATATTAGAAAGCTATGCCAGAAACTTTGTTCCGAACCGGTTCACAATAAATACCTGGTTTATTGTAAATCTTCATACGAGTTTGCAGTTGCACTGTTTTCTGTGTGGCATAAAGGATCAGTATGCGTGCTTCCACCCAATAACAGCAAAGAAGTTTTAAAAATGTTTGAAAGTTATGTGGATGCATTCATTACCGACCAACCAGATTGCGATATCAAATTAGAGAAAATTGCTCCACTTCAGTATGGTGAAGAAGGATGTGAAGAATTCAATCCTCTGCCGGAAAATGAAATAATGCTCGAATTATTCACATCCGGAACTACAGGTGAAAGAAAATGTATCAGGAAAACCATTGCCAATCTCAACTCTGAACTGTTTGTTCTCAATAACGTTTTCGGCTCAGTTCTGGAGAATACAAGAACATTTTCCACAGTTTCTCACCAGCACATCTATGGACTACTGCACAAAATTCTGCTGCCGATTTGTACAAACCGTTTGTTTATCGATGAAACCTACTTTTATCCGGAAAAAATGATTGCTGACATGATAGAGGGAGACAGCAAAAGCGTTATTATTTCCGGACCAGCTCACTTGAAATTATTACCTGAATTGGTAAATTTGAAAACAATAAGCAAGTATTGCAAAGCCATCTTTTCATCTGGAAGCTTGCTGGACACTGAAAGCTCGCACAGATTAAGTTCTCAATCCGGTATTTATCCTATCGAAGTGTTTGGTTCCACCGAAACCGGAGGGGTAGCCTGGCGTTCTCAGACTATAGATCCAGGCTCTGAAAAATGGACTCCCTTTCCTTCAATTGAGATTAAGAAAAATGAAGAAGGATTTCTGCAGGTGAAATCACCGTTTGTATTCCTGGAAGATCCACAGGATCAATGGTTCACCATGGGAGATATCGTAGAAATATGCAGTGACAATCGCTTTCTTCTTTGCGGCAGAGGTGACAGGATAGTAAAAATCGGAGAGAAAAGGGTCTCTCTGGAAGAGATGGAAAAAACACTGAAATCTTTCCCAGCAGTTAACTCATGTAAAATCTTTCCGATCACCCGCAAACATGGCAATTATGACAGGACGGTTCTGGCCTGCGTGGTTGAGACTTCTGAAGCAGTTAACAGTAAAGAAAGCAAATCACTTGTGGCTGAACTCAAATCTCTGCTGCTGCAGTATTTTACACAAACACTGGTTCCCAAATACTGGCGTTTTGTCCAGAAGATTCCCCTTGATCCTCAAGGTAAAACTTCGATGGAAGAACTGAGAAAACTATTCAATTCACGGACCGGAAATGTTTAAGCCAATAGTTGTGATTCCTACATACAATCACCATAAAGAACTTCCATCAATGATCCAAAAGATACAAAGTCATATCAGTGACATTCTTATTGTCAATGATGGATCAGATGAGTGTATCGGGAAAATATTGTCTGAAATCGCCGAACAAACCGATGTAAAATTGCTCAGTTTGAAAAAAAACGGAGGAAAAGGCGCTGCAGTAAAAGCAGGTATCCGGTATGCATATAAGAACGGATACTCTCATTGTATCCAGATCGACGCTGATGGGCAGCATGATATCAGCGATTTACCGCATATTCTGAATCTGGCCAGTAAAGAACCTCAGCGATTGATATTGGGGAATCCGGTTTTCGACTTGAATACTGCACCAAAGAGCAGAATTCTGGGAAGGAAAATAACGAACTTCTGGATCGCAGTTGAAACTATGTCACTTGATATTAAAGATGGTTTGTGTGGATACAGATGTTACCCGGTTGCCTCAACGATGGATATAATCAGCAAAGTAAAAACAGGTGATCGCATGGATTTCGATCCGGAAATCCTGGTTCGATTAAAGTGGCAGGGAGTGCAGACCAGAAGTTTTGATACCAGAGTAAATTACGGAGATAATGAACCTTCAAATTTCGATGTTGTGGCTGATAACATAAGAATAAGCTGGTTGTTCATGAGACTATTCTGGATAGCCATTGCAGTCTTTATACAGAAAAAACTAATCAGAAAAAGCTCCGGATCTAACTGGGCAGAAACTAAAGAACGCGGAAATAAACTTGGTATTTACATCACATTCCTTTTCTATAAACTGCTGAAAAAACGGCTTACCATGATCATGCTTCAGCCTGTACTGTTCTATTTCTTCGCTACCGATAAAAAGGGCAGAGAAGCATCTATAAAATATCTGGATAAAGTTTATAGAAAGAGTAACTCCAAACTGACCTTCAAACCAGGTCTGATATCTTCATTTGCCCATTATAACAGTTTCGCTTCATCAATGCTGGATCAGGTAGGAATCAGAATGGCCGGCAAAAGCGATCTTTTCAAGATTTCTCTTTCCGGATTTGATGAAGTAAAGGAATTGATCATAAACAAAAAAGGGGCCATCTTCATTGGAGCGCACTTCGGGAACTTTGACATAATACGTTTACTGGCAAAAGAACCTGGCATGAAACTGAAAGTACTCATGTACAGAAAACATGCTCAAATGATAAACAGTTTATTCTCCAGCATACGTAAGGAAAAAGAGGAAGAGGTAATTGAAATCGAATCTATAAATGCCGCTTCAGCATGTATGTTGTCTGATTATGTGGAGAGTGGAGGTTTTCTGGGCATTTTAGCAGATAGAGTTCCTCCCGGATCGGAAAGCAGAGTAGTCAAATATTCCTTTTTAGGTGAAGAAGCAAGATTCCCACAAGGGCCATGGATACTTGCGGGAATCTTAAAGTGTCCTGTCCTGTTCTTTTATGCAGCCAGCACTGGGACACAAGAATATGAAATACATTTTGAAAAGCTCTTCGACACAGTCAGTATCTCTTCTGGTAACAGGGAGATGGAGATAAAAAAATATCTGGATGTATATATTAGCCGATTGGAAAATGCCTGTTGTTCATTTCCCTATCAATGGTATAATTTCTATAATTTCTGGCAGGAATGAGGATAACAATTGAACAGTATCTTTTTAACGGACAAGACACCTTTAACCATATCTGACGTGGTAAATATTTCTAAAGGCACATTAAAACTAGAATTATCCCCTGACAAAGAGTGGGTTGAAATTTTCAACAAAGGTTCACAGGCAATCACTTCAGTTTGTGAAAAAGGTCTTAAGATTTATGGAATCACTACCGGTTTTGGAGACTCGGTTGACAGAGATGTCTCTGTTGAAAAAGCTACCCAACTGCAATACAATCTTGCAAAATACCATGGATGCGGTCTTGGCAATAAATTAAGCCCGCTTCTGGCCCGAGCTGTCATGGTCTGCCGGCTTGCCTCATTGAAAAACGGGTTCTCAGGAGTCAGAATCAGTCTTCTGGAAAGAATTGTCGAATTGCTCGAAAAGGATATTGTACCGGTTATCCCTGAGGAAGGATCGGTAGGTGCAAGTGGAGATCTGACCCCATTATCCTATCTGGCTGCGGTTTTATATGGTGAAAGGGAAGTCTATTATCAGGGAGAGATCAGAGATACTGAAGATGTATATCACCAACTTCGCATTGAACCGATAGTACCACGTCCCAAAGAGACCTTATGTATCATGAATGGGACTTCGGTGATGACAGCCATATCCTGCTTTGCTTTTAAGAGAGCAGAATATATAACTTCACTCTCGGCCAGAATAACAGCATTGGCATCTTTAGCACTGATGGCAAATTCGGGGCATTTTGATGACAAGATTTTTTCGGCAAAACCCTTTCCAGGACAAAGAAAGATTGCCCAACTCATAAGAAAAGATTTAGGCAAGCTAAATTATAAATACAGAATTCAGGCACCTTATTCCATCAGATGTGCTCCTCATGTTATTGGAGTGTTAGCCGATTCACTTCCCTGGATGAGAGACTACATTCAGACAGAGCTAAATAGTGCCAATGACAATCCACTTATCGATTATCATACTGGTGAGTTTCTTCATGGCGGAAATTTCTATGGAGGTCATATCGCATTTACAATGGATTCCATGAAAAATGCAGTAGCCAATATTGCAGATCTGTTGGACAGACAATTTGCATTACTGGCAGACTATAAAACAAACAACGGTTTACCATATAATCTAACAGGTGCAGATGATCCTTCCATTAACCATGGGTTCAAGGCATTACAGATAGCGGTTTCTTCTTGGACTGCCGAAGCTCTGCAGAAAACAATGCCCCTGACATCCTTCTCCAGATCTACAGAATGTCATAATCAGGATAAAGTTAGCATGGGAACCATCGCAGCAAGGGATTGTATCAGAGTGATAGAATTAACAGAACAAGTATGTGCTGCCACCCTTTTTGCTTTTTCACAGGCCGTGGAGATAAGAGTAAAAAGGGGTGAACTCGAAGAGAGCGCCTTAACCGAAGAGATACGTAAGCTGAAAAGCAATGTACTCGATGTGGCAGGATTTGTATCTGAAGACAGGCGGCTGGATAAACCGCTGGAAAAAATCATTGAACTTATATCCAATCAGCATTTTTATGCAGAGATTCCTGTTTTATAAATACATAATGAAATTAATAATCTTTACAATGCTTTTAGCTTTGAACAATGTTTATGCAGATCTGTCTGGAGATCTATTTACAGGCAAAACCTGTAATCCGACGGGAATGCCTGCTCTTATCAAGATGTACGATAACTTCAACAAAGAAATGATATCAGCAGAATTTATCCATAAATCATTTGTAAAAACTTTGAACAAAGAACTGCTCTGTAGAGGTAAAATGATTTTTATCCCTGATAAAGGCATATTCTGGGAAACAACTTCTCCATACAACCAATGTCTCTATATTACCAAAAATGGAGAAGTGTTTGAAAAAGATAAGCCCGACCCTGTCGGGGTATTCCGGTATGGCAGCCTTATGAGTGAAATGATTCATTCCGGAGCAGATAAATTGTCAGAGGCATTCGAGTTGTATTTTATAGAAAATGGATCAAACTGGTTTTTGGGGCTTAAACCTAAAAAGCGAGCCATGAACAAATTTATCAATAAGATTATTATTGCAGGAAATCTGGATGGTAAGATCAATAAAGTAAGCATTCTGGGCGAAGAGATCGAAATCGCAGAAATCAGTTTCCAAAATCACCAATCTCCACCTATAGAAGAAGTAAACAGGGTTCATGGAATTTTCAATCAGAAGTAGAAACTTCGCTGCCATTTTCTGGATCTGCCTTTTAGCCCTTTTGTCTGGTTTCTCGATCATGAAAATCCGAAACGGTTTTACGATAGAGACAAATGTGCTAAAGATGCTTCCTTATGATAAGGATAATAGAATTCTTAATGAAGCTTCAGACAAATTTACCGAAAAACTGTCCCGGAATGTATTATTCATTGCTACCCATAGGGAGAGAGATTCTGCACTGAGTGCTGCTGCTGTTCTAAAACAGGACTTATCAGAAAATGAGCTGTTTAAAGTACCTAAAGAAACCGACTGGTTCGATTTCTATTTTAATTACCGGTTCAACACAATTCCCTCATCAATGAAATCAGTATTAGATGAAAAAGAAAATTTCGAGTCATTCCGAAGCTATTTCTACAGAAACCTGTTCAGTCCAATGTCAAATATTTACGGAGAGATGCTGAACAAAGATCCGCTGATGCTTTTTCCTAAATTTGTCGGATCATTCGCACCACAACAGGATAAAAACGATTACGAAAATGGAAATATCATAATCGAAGATACTGCCTCAACAACAGTGCTGGTATCTGCAGTTCTAAGGGAAAACGGTTTCGAAAAAGAGATTCAAACTGCTTTCAACAGTTTTATCAATAAACAGAAAAACAAGATGAGCGCCATCTCAGGTGCACAAATAAACTATACAGGGGTAGTTACCTACGCCAACCGTTATGAGGAAAGGGCCAAATTTGAAACCGGCTTCATCGGAATTCTATCTTTTTCCTTAGTTTTTATTTTGATTTTAACTGCATACAGAAGTGTTAAATGCCTTCTTTGGGGCGCAGTTCCCATCTTTTCAGCGATACTATGCGGACTTGCAGCATCGGTGTTGTTTTTTGACAAGATTCACCTTATATCGGTTACTATGGGAACCTGCCTGATTGGAATCTGTATCGATTACAGTTTTCATTATCTTTCAGAATATGCTTTCTGTAAAGACAAGTGGGATTCTTCCGTTGGATTAAAACACATATTGCCTGGAATCTCCTTAGGTTTTATCACTACCACAATAGGATATACCATATTCTTTTTCATTCCCTTTACCGGTTTAAAACAGATCGCGGTTTTCACGATTGCTGGATTGGCCGGTGCATATCTTACAGTGGTTCTTTTATTCCCGCTGCTCTTTAAGAAAAAAGATAATAGTGGAGATTCGTATCGGTACTTCAAACAGCCTATACTGACCTATTTCAAAATGTTTGATAATAAATTTTTCCGGTACTCTTCCTTACTCTTTCTTTTATTGATATTAATCACAGGATTGCCCAAACTCTCCTTCAGAGATGACATGGCCATATTCGAAATGAATACCGAGGATCTGGACAAAACTGTAAACAGTGTTCAAGAGTTGACCGGAACCAAATACGAAAGAGAATTCCTGCTTATTACCGGGGAATCGCAGGAAAAGCTTTTACAAAACATTGAAAATATCACCGAGAAACTCGAACATCTTCAGAAAAAAAATGACATTTCAGGTTATCTGGCACTAACAAAATTTGTACCCAGTATCCACACACAAAAGACAGGAATCGACATGCTGGTGAAGAAGCTGCAAGCTGAGAAAACCAGTATCGCAAATCTTTTTCTGGAAACTGGATTTAAACCTGCGGTTTTGGAAAAATTAATCAATGATGTCAAAGAAAGTCAGAGTAAATACATCACAATTGACGAATGGGCAAGCTCTCCGGTTTCTATTGAACACGAGAAGCTATGGATTGGGGAAATCGAAGGCCAATATATCAGTGCAGTTCTTCTAAGCGGAATAAAAAACATGAAGGCTCTGGAAGAAATCGCTATTGATAAAAACACACATTTAATTAATAATCATTCCAGAATTTCACATCTCATAAAACACCTTCGGGAGAGTCTTATCCTTTTTATTCCGATTATATATTCAGTATTTCTGATTATTCTGATCATCAGATACGGTTTCAAAAAGAGTTTATCGATGTTCACCCCTTCAGTGATGTCATTATTTTTGACAATTTCAGTTCTCTCTCTATTTTCAATAGAGGTGAATATTATGCACATACTGGCAATGATACTGGTACTGGCATTAGGAATAGATTATTCGGTATTTCAGGCAGAATCGATCGAAAATCCATCAGTTACCTGCATATCAATTGTTTTATCTTCTGCAACCACGATTATTTCCTTCGGAATGCTTGCTTTGAGTATGATCCCGGCACTTAAATCCATAGGACTGACTATTTTTATTGGTATTTCAACGACACTTCTTCTCTCCCCTTTAGCTGCTGACAGAAAAAGGATTATAAGGATACTCCAATGAACTGTAAAATCGATTCCTATATTCTGGCAAATGCACTTGGAACTAGCACAACAGACATTTTTGCTAATCTGGAAACCGCCAAAGACAAAACATATCTAACCGAAAGCGATGAATATTTCTCAGATCGCAAAGTGTTCATTGGTAAAACCGATATCGATCTGCCTGTGTATGATAAACAAAAATATAGTGTGACTGTAAAAAATGATATGTTTCCTGTGTGGGCTTATCTGCAATTACGGGATAGAGTGGACTTTTTGAAAAAGAAATTTGGAGCTAACAGAATAGGAATGGTATTCGGTACAAGTACGTCGGGTATCTATAACCTTGAAAATGCAGTGCATAATAAAAAGAACGGGAGTTTCCCACCAGATTTCCATTATAAATTTTCTGAAAATGCATACTTTGCCAATTATTTGAAAAATGCTTTCGGAATTACCGGCCCTGCCTATACAGTGTCCACATCATGCACATCAGGGGTAAAAGCTCTTTCATCTGCAAAAACCATGCTGGATTGCGGTTTTTGTGATGCGGTTATAACCGGAGGCATCGATACTTTATGTCAGTTGACAGTGAAGGGATTCGATTCTCTTGAGCTCCTGTCCAATGGTATCGCTAACCCTATGAGCGCAAACAGGGATGGTATTAATATTGGAGAAGGTATTGCCATTTGCATACTGACACGTGAAGTTGGCGGAGTACAGATAAAAGGTATTGGAGAATCCTGTGACACTTATCATGTCTCTTCACCTGACCCCGAAGGAACCGGAGCGTTAAGGTCGATGATTATGGCGATGGAGAATGCCCGATTATTAAAAGAAAACGTGGATTACATTCAGCTACATGGTACTGGTACTAACCTTAATGATATTTCAGAAGCCAAAGCTATTTTTAATATCTGGGGTGACTCAATTGCATGCAGTTCGTTGAAACCGCTCATCGGACATACATTGGGCATTTCCGGGATTATGGGTGTTCTGATCTGTGCATTGATTCTGGAACAGGACCAAGATAGAGTTTTTCTACCCAAACACATCTGGGATGGTTGCAGAGATGAAAATATACCTCCAATACGACTTCTGGATTGTAATACACCGGCAGCAAATTGCAGATCATTAAATTTTTTAGTAAACAATTTCGCTTTTGGTGGAAACAATTGCTCTGTAATTGTGGGAAAGGATTACCTGTAAATCATGCAAAAACGAGTACTTGTTACCGGTGCTAACAGGGGAATAGGAAAAGCAATTGCTCTGGGACTTGCAGAAGATGGTTTCGAGATAGCTATCAATTATAAAAGCGGCCATAACAGTGCAGATATAACTCTTCAAGGCATAATTGACAATGGGGGCAAAGCCAGCCTTCTGCAGTTCGATGTGTCGGATCGTAATGAATGTAAAAAGGTTCTTCAGAAGGACATTGAAGAAAGCGGACCTTTTTACGGAGTTGTCCTTAACGCCGGAATAAAAAACGATTGTCCCTTCCCGGATATGGATGAACAGGCATGGGACGGAATTATGAGTACAGATCTCGATAGCTTTTATAATGTACTTAGACCGCTTATCATGCCAATGATAAAAATGAGATGCGGTGGAAGGATTGTAACCGTGACATCTGTAAGTGCGATTACTGGCAACAGAGGACAGGTAAATTACAGTGCAGCAAAATCGGGGCTTATTGGGGCTACCAAATCGTTGTCGCTGGAATTGGCTAAACGCAATATTACTGTGAATTCTGTTGCTCCCGGCATAATTGAGACAGATATGTCCGCAGATGTAGATGAAGAGGTCATCAGGCGAGTGGTACCTATGAGACGACAAGGAAAACCCGAAGAAGTCGCATCTCTGGTAAAATATCTGTTTTCACCGGGTTCGTCATATATCACAGGACAGACAATATCTGTCAATGGAGGCATGATATGATCTGCCTATATTTAAATAGTAGTATACTGATTAATATTCAGCCAAATTATATCTCTCAACAAATAATTCTAGACGACTAATGATGAAAATTGCACTTGTTTATCCCAAATTCGAAAAATTTCTTACCAACAACCCGGAACTGGATAGTGGATTGGTCAAGTACTTTCTTGGCGATTTCACCACTCCGCCTTCACTTGGTATTCCTATCCTGGCTGCACTGACACCGGATCATGTTGATCTTACTTTTATCGATGATAATAGTGGTGACGGTATTGACTATTCCATTAAATACGATCTGGTGGGAATCAATTGTTTTACACCTCAGGCAACTCGTGCATTTGAAATCGCAGATAATTTTCGGCTTAACGGTACCAAAGTGATTATGGGTGGCTTTTTCCCTTCATTTATGGTTGAAGAATGCCTGAAGCATGCAGATTCGGTAAATGTGGGAGAAGGTGAAACCACCTGGCGTGAAATCCTCAAAGATGCAGAAAATAACAAGCTCAAGAAGATCTATAAAGGTGGTTGTAAATCTGATCCTGCAGATTGGCCGATTCCCAAACGATCTATTTTTTACAATAATAAAAGTTATCAGTGGGAAGAAGATCTGATTCAGATTTCACGGGGTTGTACCTACAACTGTTCCATGTGTGCAATACCTGCTCACATGGGGTTTAAAATGCGTTTCAAACCTATAGACAGAGTAGTTGAAGAACTGAAAACCCTCAAATACGAAAATGTCTACCTTGCAGATGACTCTTTGTTTTTTACTCAAAACAGAATCAGAGAGTATGCCATAGAGCTGTTTAAAAGTATTAAACCGCTAAACAAAAAATATTTCGTATCCTCAACTGTTGCACTGAATGTGGATCCGGAATTTTTGACACTGGCAGCAGAAGCCGGAGTAAAAAACTTCTACTGTACCATGAATGTAGATCCTATTTCCATTAAAGCCTTGCAGGGAGACAAACAGGAACAGCAGAAAATTATTGATCTTGTAAAGATGTTGAAAGATAAGGATATCCGTTTTTTCGGCAGTTGTGCCATGGGAAGAGAATGGGATGATCAGTCAATTGCGGACAGGATTCTTGAACTTTACCATAAAGCCGGAATCGAAACTTCAGAATTCTTCATCTTTACCCCTTATCCTGGTTCGCCTCATTGGGACAGATTAAAAAGGCAAAACAGAATTATCGATACCACCTGGAAACATTATAATGGCGCTCATGTCGTTTTTAAACCTGCGAATATGAGCGAACAGCAGTTATACGAGCAATTTATCAAAGTATGGAAAGAGTTTTTCAAATCACAGAAGGATGTCAACTTGAGCAGCCTCGAACCATCAACATATGAAAACGGTGTCAGAATAGTGGGCAAGCCTTTACAGGAATCGGGTGTAAAGGGAGAATCTGTAATTACTGGTATGGGATTTCTCAGTCCGATAGGAAATAGTTGTGAGCAGTTACTGGATTCTCTGGAAAACTCCAAAAGCGGTATTGACAGAATCCAGAAACTGGACATGTCTCATTTTAAAATGAAACACGGAGGTGAAATCAGAAATTTCGATCCGGATGAGCATTTTTCCAGGGACGAGCAGGAACTCTATAATGACAAGTATCTCCAGCATGCCATTGTTGCTTTCAAAAAAGCATTGGATGATGCGGGACTGAGAACAGAAGATTTAAATGATGAAAGCACTTCGATCGTGCTCTCAACATGTAACGGAGGCTTGCTGACAGGAGAAAACCTGTACCGCTGGAAACACGGAAAAAGCGATAAAGTGTATAATGAACACATGAACCTCCAGGCAAAATATTATGGTTTCGGCAGAGCTATTACCTCCTATTTCAATCTCAATTGCGATTTATGGATTGTCACAACCGCTTGCTCCTCGTCTACTGGAGCTATGGGACTGGCCAAAAACCTTATTGACCGGGGTTACAGTAAAACTGTAATAGTTGGAGGATCAGACAGCATGGCAATCTCCAACATCGCCGGTTTTGATGCTCTTGGTGGCACTTCCGATGAGCCAATTTCCCCGTTTTCTTTACCAGTAGGTTTGAACGTAGGTGAAGCATCCTGCTTCTGGGTAGTAGAAGAGATGGAGAAGGCTCTACTAAGAAAAGTGAGATGCTATGCCAGAATTGCAGGTCACTCTACCGGCCTGGACGCACATCATCCTACTGCACCCGATCCCAGAGGTGAAGGTGTATACAGAGTTCTTTACATGGCTTTAAATGATTCAGGATATACTCTGGATGAAATGGGTTGTATCAATGCACACGGCACAGGTACCGAAGTAAACGATATATGTGAAACCAGAGGCATCACCAGATTGTTGGAAGATAAAAAGGTACCTGTTATATCTCTGAAATCTTTCTTTGGGCACTGCATGGGAACAACTGGTATTCTGGAAGCTACATGCAATATTCTTGCAATGAGAAAGAATTTCATCCCCCCCACCATTAACTTCAAAGAGAACCGTCCTGGATGTGATCTGGATTATGTTCCTAATACTAAACGCGATAAAGAATATGATGCATTCATATCCTGTAATTCAGCTTTCGGGGGAAGCCATGCTGCTGTTGTCATTTCCAAATGGAACAAGCCCATTATCAAGAAACCACCTGTAAATAATAGAATCGTTATTACCGGAATTGGAATGGTCAGTTCCCTGGGATTAGGTGTAGCCGAAAATCTTAAAGCCTTGTCCAATGGAACTAAAAACTTCACCAAAGATGAATCCGTCTGGCAAAACAGTGTAAATGCTCAATTGGCAGGATTTGTTCCTGAATTCAGCTCTAAAGATGTAAACCGAAGGCTGGATTTCAGAAAATTATCCAATAAAATCAGTAAAATGGCAACTTCTGCTGCCTCATTTTCTATTGATGAATCCGGCTTAAAACCCAATCGCAAAAACGCGGATGATTTTGGTGTTGCCGTAGCTATTTCTAACGGTCCACCTGAAATAATGCATATGGATAAAGTGTTCAGCAGCGGAACCTATGCTGCTGATACCACCACCTTTTCAAATATTACCGCAAATTCGGTTGCCGGATGGATTGCCAACATTCTCTATCTCAAGGGTATAAACACCACTCTGGGTAACGGACCCCATTCTGGACTGCAGGCAATAGCTTTTGCATTCGATAATATGAAACTTGGAAAATCAAAATACATGGTTGCAGGTGCAGCAGACGAAATTGATAAACAGACTTTTTATAATTATGATCTCCTTGGACACTTATACACCGGAGAAAAGGAAAAGGAGTACAAATACAGACCTGATGAAACTAAGAAAAAGGTTCTTGGTGAAGGTGCTGCCATGTTTCTGATGGAAACACTCACAGATGCCAAAGAAAGGAGTGCTCCTGTTTTCGGGGAAATTCTTGGATATGCATTATCCTGTGAGTCGGGTACTTTTGGAAGCCAGTGTCTTGATCCTCAACAGTTGGAACTCACCATGATAAAAGCATTGAAACGTTCTGAACTGACTTACGAGGAAATCGACATGGTTGTCTGGGCTCCGCAGGGAAATGTTCAGGATAATAAAGTGCTCAGTGTCTATGAAAAGTATTTTAATGGTAAACCGCTCATCACCAATACTTTCAATACTGGATACATAGAAAGCTCTTCTGTGGTTTCTTCTTTGGGTTGTGCATTGTACTGCCTGAAGGAGGGATTACCTTTGTGGCCACAGGTAACTGGAATACAGAGTGTAGACAATATAGAAGTTAAAGGCGAAATAAACAATATACTGGTTCTGTCTTCTACAGATCTTGGATATAATTACTCTTTAGTATTGAATAGAAAACCAATTGAATAATGAGGAGGGCAAATGAATGTTGAGAGAGAAGAGAAAATAAAAACGCGAAGAGAAATTCTTCAGAAGTTAAAAGAGGAGATGATAAAAAGGCTGGACCTTCCATACAAACCAGATGACATTCATGAGGATATTTCTCTTCTGGGAGCAGGGCTTGGACTGGATTCACTGGATGCAATTGAAATTGTGATGATTGTGGAAAGCTGCTTCAATGTAAAAATTGCAGATGGGAATACGTCGCCTCTCAGGTCTCTTAATACCATAACAGATTACATCATTGCGCAAAAGGGGTTGTAAAATGAGGGAATTGTTACTTAAGAACAAGTTTATGGCAAATGGGATCTCTTTTAAGGAGAGATATGGAATCAGTATTCCATTCACTTCAGATAACATTGAACATGAATATAATTCTGTCAGGAATGCGGTTGGGTTGTCCGACTTTTCTTTTTTACAAAAGTATACAATTCCAGAAGACAAAGGCATAGACTTTTTGAATAACGTTTTTGCCGGTAATGTGGAAAATCTGAGATTTGGAAGAGTATTACATACATTTCTGTCCGATGAAAATGGCAATATCATTGCAGACTGTTACATTGCCAATAATGACGAGGAATTTCTGATTTTGTGCGAATCTATTGTAGACGATTCTCAACTTGACAAGATTCTTTTCGAAGACAATAATGGTGCAGATTTCGGCCTGAAAAATATCACTAATGATTTGGTCGTGCTCAGTATTGATGGAAGTAACGCCTGGAAAACCGCAAAGGAAATTTTCGGAGTCAGTATTCTGGGACTGCCCTATCTGTCAATAGAGGAATTCCAATTCGATGGGGAAAAAATCAATGTGATCAGAGCAGGGAAAACCGGCGAATTCGGTTATTATGTAATAGCAATGAACAAAGTTGCAGAAAAACTCTTCGATACCGCTTTGGAGAAAATTAAACAGGTCGAAGGAGCAGTCTGTGGGCTTGATGTTCATAATATTTTAAGACTGGATGGAAGATTCTTTAACATTTTCAGTGAAGGTGCAATTGTCAGAAATCCCCTTTATCTTGGGCTTCAATGGATGATCGATCTTGAAAACATGAATTTTATTGGAGGCCAGAGCCTTCAAAATCAAAGGGAAGCAGGTGTTGGCAGCAAAATTACTGGTATGACAATAGAAAAAGAATACGGTAGTGTGGCCATTGGCGATAAAATCTGCGATGAAAATGGAGAAATCGGCTATATTGTGTCAGCCAGACATTCTTATGAACTGGACAAGACAGTAGCTCTTGCGCTGCTGCCATTCGAAAAGGCCTATTCCGGATTGAAATTTTATCTGAAAACCCCTGATGGGCCAGTAGTTAACACGATCTCCATGCCACCATTCACACCTAAATCATTGAACATGAAACTTGATTAATCCTGTTCATGTGAATTAACCTGTGGGGGAAATATGGATTTGAAAGACAAGGTTGCTATTGTAACAGGTGGTTCCCGTGGAATTGGGAAGAAAACTGTCGAACTATTTTCGGCTCTGGGAGCCCATGTGTATTTCACATACAATAGCAGGCGGGATGAAGCTGCAGAGATTGCAGAAAAAACCGGATCGGTTGCCATTCAATGTGATCAGAAAGACAAAGATTGCATTTTGAATATCGTGGACTCAACTTTTGATAAAAAAAAGAGAATCGATATTCTGGTAAATAATGCCGGAATCACAGATGATCAGTTTTTTGCCATTGCAGATATTACACAATGGTATAAAGTACTTGAGGTAAACCTCAACGGCACTATCTACTGGTCCAAATCAGTCTGCAAACCCATGATCCTCAGTGGCGGTGGTGCTATCGTAAATGTGGCCTCGGTATCGGGTCTGGTTGGAATACCGGGACAGACCAATTACTCTACTTCAAAGGGAGCTATTCTTGCTTTTACCAGATCTCTGGCAGCAGAATTGGCTTCCAAAAATGTGAGAGTAAACTCAGTTGTTCCAGGATTCATAGAAACCGACATGACAGAAAAAATGCCCAGAGACATAAAAAAGCAGAATTTAGGAAAGATAGCACTCAAAAGATTTGGCAAGCCTGAAGAAGTAGCAAAAGTCATTGCATTTCTTGCTTCCGATGATTCATCATATATCACCGGTCAAAAGATAGTCGTTGACGGCGGGCTTACAGCCACCACGATTTTCTGAAATGTGCTTTTACATTATATTCCGGTTACCTGTTCAGGTAACCGGAACACCTGATTTTTTTAAAAAAGAATTATGGATATACTAAAAGTGGGAAGCGAAATACATCAGTTCTGCTGTAAATCTCAAACTACTTGCCCAATACCAAACAGACTTATTCCTGCACTTTAAGCCATCAATCCGAAGGCGGTGGAAAGTATTTATCAAGATTTGTGAAAAGGTATTTATCACCTTTGAGCACGATCTTTTTTTGCATTAATGCATCTCTGGGATGAATGTCCCGCAGAAAAACATCCCCCCAGGTCTTACTGTCTGTTTCGACCTTCAGATCAAATTTTTCGGGCTCCTGATCCCTTATCAGTTCACTTTTTCCTCTGTCGATTTTGATAATGAATTTCAAATCCCTGTCGGTAAAATGAAAGTATATTATTGCTTTTACTTTTGCAGTTGCTTCAGGATCGATATATGAATTCAATTCTTTCATCAGAATCACTGGATCCTTGGTCACCCGTTCTGCAATAATGTTCTCATCATGTATTCCCTCTTTATATGCCTCTTCCACATATTCCCAGTAAATTTTCGCATAGTTGATATATATTTCACTGGTACTGACTATAGGCGTTTTGGCTTTTTCCATAGTCTCTTTTTCGATATAGCCTTTTGTCCCCAGCTCATAGCCTGCTCTTTCAAAAGCTTTTTCGATAATGGTGATTGTCTTTGGCTTTGCCGGTTTAAACCTCAACAGATAAGATTCCGGCCTTATTAAGATGCCACAGGTTCCCAGATTCATCCCGTTTGCGATCAGATTAAATGTTCTTATAATAGCGGAAAAATTCTCCTCCTCCTTGAATGCACCGCATGTCAACAATCCCAACTTCTTGTTCTTCCACCTTTCCGGATATCGTATACTGTTTCGCATCAGACCAAGTGGTGAATTGTTAAAACCATATTCGGAGAAAGGAAGTGTTCTTTCAAAAAATTTAAGCATCTCACAGTTCATATTGTAATGATACATGGGAGTCGCCAGGAAGATTATATCAGATTCCAGAAATTGCTCCAACAACTGATCCATATCGTCACGTATAACACACCTTCCCGGTGTGGTAGACCAGCACCTATAACAGCCCATGCATGGTTTAATATGACAGTTAAGAAGATCGATCTCTTTTACAACCGAATCGGTCTTTGCTAATCCTTCTTTAAAATGGCTTAGCATCTTTGCAGTGTATCCGGTTTTTCTGGGAATTGCCTGAACCAGTAATATCTTCATTTTCCCTCCTGCTTCTGTATCGCCAGAGTGATGAAACCTTTTGCGACTGTAATATTGTTCACAAAAGCAGCTACTTTGTATTTATAAAGAGCACCGAAACTCTCAAGAAAAACCGACTCCAGGATAAGAGTCATACCAGGGTTAACCGGTTTCATAAATTTCATCTGGTCAGAAGCCAGATAAAAAATTGAACACTCCTGGTCATCTGAAGTTCCTTTTGTTTCTTTTTTGGTAAAGCCCCATAATAAACCGCTTGTCTGAGCCAGTGCATCAGTCATTAATACCCCTGGCATTATCGGTTCCGAAGGAAAATGGCCTTTAAAATGAGGCTCATCATGCCTTAAATACCTGGTAGCCACTATTTTTTTATTAGGCTTGAATTCGATGATATTATCGACAAAAAGAAATGGTTCACGGTGTGGAAGCAGTTCCAGAATATCGGAAAGATCATATATTATTTTTTTGGCCATTTTATCTCCATTCATAAATCTCTATTCCTATATCTAAAATCTGAAATTCTAATATCTGAAATCTAATATTTCTTTTCACCTCTGGCTCATCTTCAGCAATTCTTCACTCATAATCCGATATACTTTGTTGGTCAATTCGTTAACAGTTTTCCCTTCCGGATACACTGGTTCCAGAAAATGGACTTTGAATTTTACTCTTTCCAATGGGAAGAATGATGAGAATTCCTTGGTCATAAAAGGTATATCATTATACAACAAGACCGGTACCACCGGAACACCATTATTTACAGCAACCGAAAATGCCATCTTCTTAAAATCCATCAGCCGGTCACCTGGTTTACGAGTTCCTTCAGGGAAAAAGAGAATGCTATGATTTTTGAGAATTTCGGAACATTTTTTTCCGGTTCTCATTAATCCATCAGCAGATTGAACATCTATTTCACAAAAATCAAACCATTTTACAAATATCCTGTAGATAAGCAGTCTTGCATATTTGGATTTCATCGTTGGCTTAATATAATTGATATATGATATCAAAAGAGGGCCATCAAGCTTGCCTCTGTGATTGCAAACAAATACAGCCGGTTTTAGCGATGATACTCTCTCCAGCCCCTTTAACTCTGCTATTTCGATAACTCTCAGCATGGTCAAAACTTTTCTGATAAAAAACGCCAGAGAATAATGCAGTATAGTAGCGGGAAGTTTATCATTACCAATCCGCTTGCACACCATAACAAATGGCAACACAACAAGGGAGAAACTCATTGTACCTATAAGATAAAGTGTATGTCCGGTTAAAGATGCCAGAATTTTCAAAACAATTTTCATAAGCTAATTAAGAGATCTATTCTAATTTAAAATCATTAAGACACCATTAAAAGCCTATGATGAAACCACCTGAAGGAAACACCGGTAATTGATATACTTTTGCAGGTATATCCTTCTGGTCATCATAGAGAAATGTCCATATATTTTTCCTGTTATACAGATTTTGAACTTCAAAATAAAAAATGGCCTTAATCAAACCATAACTGTACCTTCTTTCCCATCGAAAATCCAGGCGGTGATAAGGGTCCATTTGCGCAGTATTCAATTCATTTGGCCGATAAGACCATCTTTTATAAGATGCATCGTAGTAAAACGGAGTATACGGTCTGCCGCCGCGATAACTGAACCGGACAGAGAATTCCTGCCTGTCTGCAAAAGGTAAAATTGGAGACGATAGCTTCACTAAAAGATTGCGTTTGAGTTTATCATACCAGGCTTTGCCTGCCAGCTCGAATTTATAGCCGCCAGTAAAAGTCAAAACATTCCGGTAATCATAATCGCCCCTGAACCACTCTCCGTTTGTTGATCCAACGTATTTCCAATAAGATCTGGAATGAGAGTATGCCAGAGAGAATGAAAACATATCGGTCAGTTTTTTCTCTGAAAAGAACTCTATACCGTAACTCTTACCCTCACCTTCTCCGCTACGACGGTAACCTCTTAAAAAGTAAAACTGCTGATCACTGAAATCATAGAGATAATCCAGTGACAAATTATTATACCTCTTGTAAAAAGACTCCACTACGATGTTAATCCCGGCAATCCCGGGAGAACAATCCACCCCGAAAACACCGGTAACCGCACGTTTTGCTTTCAGGCTCCTGCCTTTACTGTTAAGTATCAGATCAGAATTATCCGGAAATTGATTCTGGATTCCAAATGATGAATTAAAGGTCAACATATCATTGAGCACATAAGAAATACCTACTCTGGGATCCACAACCGCTTCCCCGGTATATCTGAAGTATCCACCACGCACGCCAGTAACAAGTCTGATCCCCGAATCGAAAAACAATGATGATGAAAGGAAGCCACCGCCGTTTTCACTTTTAATACTACCAGATCTAAAGGCTGCAGTGTGAATGGTATTTCCGGCAGAATCCTTTAGAGGCCATTTCTGATCGTTCTCATAAAAAAACAAAGTATCATCTCTGTTCTTTCTTTCAATGTCAATTTCTGCACGTTTACCGAATAAACCGGATTTGATTTTAATAAAATCGTTCAGAAACAGTTCGGATTCCAGTTTGAGCGTATATTCCCTTACAGCAGTCTCATTGGAGAACACCATATCCCTGTCGGATGTAGTATTGTAACCGAAATTTCTGAACTTATTGTTCACAGCAGATATTGTCATTAAAGAATGTACTCTGTCATTGAATTTCCTTTCCCAGTTTATGCCCGACAGAAAATTTTTACTTCCTGAATTTATGACATCTGCACTGAGTCCGTGAGTTTCTTTACCGTTTTCTATTTCGATATAACTGTCGCCAAACATAGACAACAGAGAAACAGTACTGTTTTTTAATGATTGCTTCAGCTTTCCCTGTGCAGCCCAGTATTTCGGCACAGCAGTACCGGGTTCGAATTTTGATACCAGATCCAGGTAGCTTTTGTTTGCACTAAAAATAAAGTTACTTCCGGGCCATGCAGGCCCCTCTATATGAAACCCAGCTCCTGTGACACCAAGATCCGCTCCTGCAAAAACCTGCTCATCATTTCCCTCTCTAAGAGTAACATCAATAACCGAAGATGCTTTCCCACCGTACAAGGCCGGAGGAGCCCCGGCACTGAAAACCAGCTTTCGTACCAGCAAAGGATTGAGTAATGATAGAACACCACCACCGCTGTTTTCCTCTGCAAAATGGTTCGGGTTTATTACTTCAATATTATCGATTAGAAACAGGTTCTCGTTTCTCATTCCCCCACGTACAATGACTTCATTGACATTGTCTGCGCCAGAAACAACTCCAGGCAGATTCTGAACAATGCGCTGTACATCAGCAAGAGCCCCAGGCGCCCTTAATAATTCACTGTTAAGAAATGTACCGGTTGAAGTCACCATCTCCGGATTTTTATCTACCACCTTTGCAGTAACTGAAATGCTTTGAAGACTGTGTATAGCCGGATCCAAATCTATATGCAAAGGCTCGGTCTTTCTTCCGGAAACATACACATCACTTCTTTTATACAGCACATAATTCTCATGCCGAAAAATCAGGTTATAACTGCCCTCTATCTTTATTTCAAAATGGAAAGCACCATTTTCATCGGTTTTCTGTGACAGTTCAGTGCCGGAAACCTCAACCACACATCCAGGAATTGGTTTCTTTGTAAAAGAATCAAACACTACTCCTGTAATATCACAAAGAGAATTCGCAGTAAATAACAAAACTGTTAGCAGCGCTGATCTGAGGTTCATTCTATTAGATCTGAAAGCTATCGAAGTCTTTTTTTGCATGTAAGTGAAAGCGGCAAAAGCATCTTTCCGGTAATAAACGAATGGACACACACTAAAATTACTTTTTCTGAATCTATTGTACATCTATCAAAATTCATAAAAGCAGAATGTTGTTTGTTTAAAGATACATACTAACCGTAAATATTACAGCAGTTTTTTTCCACGCGAAGTCACCTCAAAAGGAATTTTACAGTTATCAGCTCCTTTTGACGGGCATCTTCTCTGCAAATATTTTTCAGAAAATGGTTTTAATAGCTGCCTTATTCAAGTATCAGATCTTTTTTGCAGTATGAAGGAGGAATATCAGTTCTGACTGTCGAGCTCTTTAAAAAGCATAAGCATAGCATCAAGACACTTTTGCCGATACTGCTTTGATTCATTAAGAAGATTATGTCTCGCACCTGGGATCCTTACCACCTTCAGGCCCTTGATCTTTTTTTCAAACCACTGAAGATTATACTTCCAATCAACCACCTTGTCATCAGTTCCCTGTATGACTGTCAAAGGAAGCTCTTTTGTGGGCATATCTTTAATCCGTTCAAACCAGCGAAAATAGGCCTCAGCCCATTTCAGAGGGAAAATTGCAGGCTGCAGTGGATCATTACGGAAACGCTTCTTAACTTCCTTATCATGTGATGAATTGCGAGTCCAACGGCGGGGAGAAATTTTAAAATAGCGAAATATCTTAAACCCAAAAGAAGAGAAATGGTATGATGATGAACGCACCAGAGGAGCCAGAAAAATCATTTTGGAAAAAGGTTGATTCGAGGTAGACGTTACATATTCTAGAGCAACAGCACAACCGGTACTGTGTCCGATAAAAATAAGAGGCGGCTTTATAAGAGAATCACAGGTCTGCAGAAACAAATGCAATGATTTGGCATATTCACTGAAATCTCCTATTCCACCTCGCGATCCGCTTGACAAGCCATGTCCGGGTAAGTCAAACGCTGCAAAAGTGTAGTTCTCCTTAAGACAGGCGATTATCCCATTCAGATTCGTCCCCAGATGATCAGACAAGCCATGAATAAAAATGACGGTTCCACGTGATGGACCAAGAGGCCGGTAGATCTGCCCCACACATATAAAGGAATCGCTTTTAAAAGTACCTATAATTGGATCAGACCCGATGGTATCAAGACCATAGCGGGATAGATATGTACTAATGTTGCTGTCGGATAGAACTTTCCCCAGGGAAAGACAAGGAAGACTATGCCAGTAAAGATCTTCTGAAATCAGTTTTGCCGGTAGTAAAAGAGTAATGATGCATGCGGAAAATAAAACGAAATACCGAGATTTCATGTTTACCCCCATTTCACCTGATTTGAAAAACAAATAAGGTGCCAGAAACGGAGGAAGACAAATCAATCAGGTTAAGGCTTTACCGATCATGGTAGTTATTAGAAGAGAGCCAAAACATCTGCACCTTCTCTGTCAATATCTATAACTGACTCAGGTTGATCGATGGTATAAAGAAGAAATCAGTAGTGCGGTTAATTTTACGAAAAATCACAAATACCAAATCACAAATACCAAATACCAAAATCAATAAATCAAAACAAATTCCAATGTTTTAAATTCCAAACCGGATCGGAACAGGAGTAAGAAAACTGGAAATGCGAGGTACCTTGCAATTATCATTGGTAATACTTTGGGCATCCTCCCCTGCAGAAAACAGAACAGATAATGATTCAGCGCGTGACTGTGAATTTTACAGTTGCCAGAAAGTCTTTATCACAATCAAGACTAATAAGATATACCCCTGGAGAGAGCTTGGCTGAAAAAGAATAGGTATTTTCTCCCGCTTCTTTAGATTCACGCAACAATACCAGGAGTTTTCTTCCCCGAAGATCTGTAACTTTTATACTTATATTTCCATTTTTTTTCAGAAAATGACGAATCACAAATGTATTCTGACCATTTTTTGTTTTATGCTGCAAAGAGAATTCCTGGTTTCTGAGGGAACTGGCAATTGGTTTTCTGACTGGAGATATTTGGGGGACAGTTGCAGAATTTGGATCAAATCCCTGCCGTTCCATCCATGGACTTATGTCAACTGCTTCAAAATCCGATCCTCGAAGTTTTTTTAAGGTCCTTAGCTCCGAGTCATCCCAGCGATCATCATGAGTACCCTGAAAATACCAGTTACTGCCATTATCGGCCATTATAAGACCATACTTCTTAAAAGTTTTAAGTATTACCTGCATTCTGGGAGTAAAGCCGGAAATGTCATAATCGGCTTTAAGACGGAACCGAAGTCCCATCGGAGGGCGATTGACATCGGTTGAGCTGGATGCGTAGTGGCGAGCAGGCCAAATGTATGCTTTTTGGGTTACGGACGCAGTAAACCGGATTGCGTGTGGAATTTCTGCTCCTTTTTCCAGCGCACGGCTTACTTCATCATAACGGATAAGTAAAGGAAAAATCGGTAAACCGGCTGCATCTGCAGAAGTCCAGCCTGCAGGGCGCAAATCATTTGAATTCAGGTCAAAAACTGCTCCGCATCCGCCTTCCCATTCTGTACCATCAGAATTACCAATTACATTACCGGTTTCATAAAGCAGATGTCTGCTGGTGTCAATTATGAGCATGTGCCTGTCACCCGCATCAGTATCTCGCCAATTAAAGACTGTTTCAATCAAGGGATTTGTAGGGATAGGCCAGGGACCAGGATCACTTTCATCATCATAAAGGGTGAAGGTAATGGGAACAAGCGGCTGATCTGCGCCAACCAGGTTATAAGGAATTCCTATCATGCGCATAGTCCCATCATCATCCCACTGAGTGCCAAAGTCAGGATGAAGGCTGGTGTTGGCACCAATAGAATTGATAAAATTCTGTGATCTGGGATGAACCGGAAGAGAGTCAATTGGAGTGTTTAACGCGTGATCAGCAGGGAACACTATACCGGAATAATCATCCATGGTATAGGAGAACGCAAATGATATAAACGCGGCAATCAGTGAATTACCTAATAAGAAAATATTGGATTTTAGGTCCGTTGAATTCATGAACAATCCCCTTGTGATGGACATCATTAACTGTATCAGCTCAGGAGCCGATTTTTCTATATGAATTGAAAATAACAGGTTTTGGTTCAGGGTGGTGGCAGATTTGTGGAAAATTATTATCAGATCGTAGTGTCCGGTTAATTTAACAATGCCCAATTCAGAATTTGTTAATTTGATCCAGAATGTTTCTCCTGCAGGGAAAATGAAATTGTAACAACCAATTTTTTGCTGTAATTATGAAATCTCTACAAGCTTGAGCAGAAAGAGAATGCAACAGAATGCCTTTCATGATATCTGAAATCGATTCAGCAGGACAGATTTCAAGTTTATCAGGGCAAAATTTCAAGTTAGGCAGGATATATTTCAACTTCAACATGGCAAATTTTTATGTTCAGCAGGCCAGTTATCAAGTTCAACAGGCCATAATTGTAAGTTCAGCAGGATAAAAGTTCATGCTCGGCAGGCGAGATTTTAAATTTAGCAGAGCAAATTTTCATATCCAGTAAGCCAGTTTCCATGTTCAACAGGCCATAATTTTATGTCCAGCATGACAAAAATTCATGTTAGGCAGACCGGATTTTAAATTCAGCAGGACAAATTTTCATGCTCGACGGACCAGATTCCAATTTCGGCAGGAAAAAAATTCATGCTCAGCAGGCC
>JAAYPC010000341.1 GCA_012519985.1 Fibrobacter sp. | reverse complement strand
TCGTACGACGATACGAGTCAAATGCAAGATCAGCACTTTTGTTCGTACGACGATACGAGTCTTATGCAATGTCTGCACTTTTGTTCGTACGACGATACGAGTCTTATGCAATGTCTGCACTTTTGTTCGTACGACGATACGAGTCTTATGCAATGTCTGCACTTTTATTCGTACGACGGTACGAGTCTCAGGTAAGATCTGAACTTTTGTTCGTATGACGATACCAGTTTCAGGTAAGATCTGTACTCAGGTTCATAATGGCGATACCAGACTCAGGCGACATTACTCTCTATATGTTCCGCCAGTATTATCTTTCAAAGTTCCACTTTTATTCAATTAACAGACACTTTGCTAATGTCTGTCATTACATACTGTTAATGGATACTGCTGCACAGGCTGCACCAAATCCATTATCGATGTTCACCACAGTAAGTCCTGAAGCGCAGGAATTGAGCATGGCAAAAAGAGGGACCATCCCGTTAAGGTGAGAACCATATCCTACACTGGTTGGAACACCGATTACCGGGCATGAAACATAGCCAGCTACAACTGATGGCAGAGCACCTTCCATGCCGGCAACAGCAATGATTACCGATGCTTTTGATAACATTTCTTTGTAGGAAAAAAGCCTGTGGATTCCAGCTACACCTACATCAGAAAGTAAAGTGCAACTGTGGCCGAAGATCTCGATTGTATGCTGAGCCTCCAGAGCGACGGAAAGATCGGCAGTGCCGGCAGAGCAGATGATTATTTCTCCACGTACTTTTTCAGCTTTTTTCCAGTTGGGAGCTTTTTTCCAGAAGCAATGAGCCAGACTATCTATACAAACATCTTCAATGGAATTTTTAACCGAGTCAAGTACTTCCTGGTTTGCCCGGGTTCCATAGATGGTTTCGCCGTGATCGAGCTGAGCCGTTGCTATTTCTACAACCTGTTGTGCGGTCTTGTTTTGACAGAAGATTACTTCCGGATAACCCTTTCGGAGTGCGCGGTGATGATCGATCTTTGCATGACCTAAGTCTTGGTATGGAAGATCCTTTAATCTGGCAAAGGCCTGCTCTACCGGTATCGACTGATTATACAACTGATTTAATAATGAGATTAATTGATGTCGGTCCATTTTGTTTTGTGTTTTTCCGGAAACTAAAAAAGTGCCGTGCTGAAGTAGCGTTCTGCACGATCTGGAAGAATGGTTGCAACCTGAGTACCAGGATAATTCCGGGCAATCTGGCGTGCGCCCCAGACATTTGCTCCAGAAGAGATTCCGACCAGCAGTGAATTAGTAAGCGACAATTCACGGGTGGTCTTAATTGCATCTTCATCGGTGACTTCGATGATTTCATCAATAATGTTTTGATCAAGAATGGGTGGTATAAAACCATCCCCGATTCCCTGAATCTGATGGAGCCCTGGTTCGTGACCCAGCAAGGCACTATGTTTAGCTGGCTCCACAGCCACAATCCGGACTTTCGGGTTGTGTTCTTTTAAAAAGGTTCCAATTCCCTGAATCGTTCCGGCACTGCCAATTCCTGCAACAAATGAATCGATTTTTCCACCGCTTTGTCGCCATAGTTCAGGGGCAGTAAATTGATAATGTGCTTTTGGGTTGTGAGGATTTTTAAACTGTTGAGGCATAAAAGCCCCGTGTCGAAGAGCGAACTCTTCAGCCACCTTTATTGCTCCGGCAACATTCTCTTCATCAGAAGTTTCGATAAGGCGAGCTCCGAAAGCACGGATTATATCTTTGCGTTCCTGACTCATCCCTTCCGGCATGACAATGAAAACCTCATAACCTTTGGCTGCGCCCACCATGGCGATACCGATACCGGTATTTCCGGATGTGGGTTCCACTATTTTCATTCCAGGTCTGAGTAAACCTTCTCTTTCGGCTGCCTCGATCATAGAGAGTGCTACCCGATCCTTTATACTTCCACCCGGGTTCAAAAATTCTGCTTTGGCAATGATGTTTTCCCCTCTGAGTGCTACCAGAGGAGTATTACCGATGAGGTCAAGAACATCTGCAGTTTTCATATAAACTTCCTGCCAGAATAATGAAAAAGATTAATATAATATTACCTGAGGAAGAAGCAGAAATTTTTGAAAAATTCAAAGATTTTGGACTGAAATTTGCGCGTATGCAGAAAACAAGGTGAAATGAATGTTTGGGTCTAAATGTAGCCTGCTGGTAAAAGAATGTAATATTTTATAGTTTATTCAAAAAATAACAGTTCCAGAAATAATTGGAATGTTTCTCAACAGAAATGGATTTATTGTGTTGTTTAAAAACATTTATAAGATGCTTTTTCTGATACTGTTATGCAGTCTTAACAGTATTGGCAGTAATGCTGTCTCCGCATTAGGTGAGTGTTTTAAGGAACTCCATAAAAGACTTTCTACGCAGGCGACATCTGAGATCGCAGCACAGAGCATAGATTCAACCGATAAGGTTTTCAACACATTACTTAAAAACAACTCTCCAATTGTTAAGTTAATGCGGGTTAATTCCAATGGCATAATCATTAATGAGTCTACTCAGCAAAGCTCGAATCATGTGATGAGGAATATATCGGGTCAGCAGTGGTTTACTCAGGTTCAAAGAGACACACAACCCTATTATGGAACCACACGGGATTCCATTGGCAAAGCTTTTTTATTCTGGGCCTGGCCACTAAGAAATGTGGCAGGGCAGTTCGCAGGTGTTCTGGCTGCAAAGATCGATCCTTCAGAGATAATTGATTTCGTGAATGATTTAAAACCGGTCTCTCTCAGATTGGATATTAATGACAAAACAGTTATAACCAGAGACTGGAAGAATCCTCAAAATATTGAATCTGCCAGTTGGAAGATTTCAGAAGCACTGGTGATTTCCTGTTACTATCAATTAACCAGATCAGAAATAGCTTCTCAAGCAAAACCTGCAGACTCAGATTTAGCGATTTCTACTTTTGAGCCGCAACTGGACCAATCGGAGAGTGCAGAAATCTTTTCTGAAAAAAAAGTGAAAAACGCGAAAAAGAAGCCGGTTCTAAGGTCCTTTCTTTTAGTTATTCTCATCAGCAGCCTTGCTTTCCTGATTTTTTTCAAAGTTGGCAAGAGGTGGGAACATTCAGACTATCGGAGTGCCGGATCTACAGCCAGTAACCCGGAGCCGGGTTCTTCCAGTCAGGGAGGCTTTGAGGAAATAATGGATCTGGTGGATGATAGTAGCCTTTCGAATGAAAAAAGCAACCTGCATTTTCCAGAAGAGGGGTTTTCACAAGTGCAGGAAAAGACAAGCAAAGAGACTATGGAATCTCAGGAGAACAAAGCCATATCAGAAGAATCGGTGAAAAGCGATACTATTGCGTCTCAAGTTTTTAACAATCATCAAAAGGAAGAGACTCTCAGTAGAGCTCAGCTTCATTTCCAGCCGGCCCAATCGAAGGAACAGTCCGATTCAGAGATATCCAGGATTCGTGATGAGCTTTATCGTGAAATTCATGGTCAGATAATTCATTGGGTAGTTTGCGAATCTGCCAGGTTATCAAACTGCCTGGAGGAGCTGACCGGAAGAATAAGCCGGCTTGAGGGTTCAGAGGGAAACACCGAGCTGGAATTGATCAGAGAAGATGCCCTGCGGATCTCAAAAGAGATTGAGATATTCAAGGATAGTTTCTCTGATTCCAAAGAGTAGTTACTGCCCGGTGGGTGCGGCCGCTTTTAAACCTAAAAACCGCAGTAGATGACGCGGATAACACGTTCAGCCAATGCGGGATTCTTCGTCGATACCTGCTATGGTCTTTAGGTTAGATGCTTTTTTCTGCTGATTCCATTGTCTGGCAGATCAAAGAAGCAATAGTCATGGGACCTACCCCCCCAGGGACCGGTGTGTAAGCGCTGCAATTTGGAATTGCCGCTTCAAGATCAATATCTCCTACATTTCCCGGGTGATAACCGGCATCGATGACAACTGCACCCTGTTTTATCCAGTTACCCTGAATGAATTTGGGTTTGCCTACCGCACCAACCAGTATGTCGGCTTCTTTGATTATTGAGGGAAGATCTTTTGTTTTGGAATGACAAATAGTGACAGTGGCGTTTCTGTTCAGTAACATAAGGGCCATTGGTTTTCCCAGTATTGGACTTCTGCCAACAACCACCGCATGTTTGCCTTCAAGGCTGATGTTATAATGGTCCAGAATTTTCATTATTCCTGCTGGAGTAGCGCTTCCATAGGCCTGCTCACCCATAGCCATTCTGCCAAAACCCAGACATGTGACTCCATCAACATCTTTATCAAGAGAGATGGCATCAAAGGCCAAACGTTCGTTTATCTGCTTAGGGACGGGGTGCTGAAGGAGGATTCCGTTGACCTGGGGATCTTCATTGAGCTCTTGAATCTGAGAAAGCAGCTCTTCGGTGGTGGTTGAATCTGGCAGTTCGATCTTTCGGGAGAGCATTCCGACTCTGGCACAGGCATTCCCTTTCATCTTGACATAGGTGGCAGAAGCCGGATCTGATCCTACAAGGATGGTGGCCAGTAGCGGTGTTTTCCCGGTTCTTAAATTGAAAGCATTTACCCGCTCTTTAAGAGAGAGTTCGATAGATCTGGCCAGACTTTTCCCGTCAAGAATCAGAGCATTTGACATTTCTTTTATACCTCCAGGGCTAATGGTTGAGAGAAGAAAATAGTTTTTTTTAGTGAAATATGTTTCAGATATTTGCATAATTTCTTCAGGAACAGCTTTTTTTAATGGTACTCAGAAGATATTTTTACCAGAAATTAGAAATCATGTATTGGTTAAAAATACCAGTCCTGAAACTATCCCAAAATAGATACCGCAAGGATGAGCTCCTGCCTGCAAAGTCGATGCAGACCGACACTCAGAAATATCGAAGGGTGAATGGAAGTGATAATCAGGCAATGCAGACTGAAAAGAGGATCAGTCGTTCTTGATAATGGTTCAAAGAATAGTTTCAGGAGATGATAATTAAAATCGATAATAATCTCAAACTGCAGAATCGGTTAATATAAACATGCTCTTAGAACTCCTTTTTCAGAAAACGCAGATCTATTTGCTTTACAGCAGATTGTTCAGTACCAGTATGGCTACGGTTATTGCTTTTGTACTGGCTTTGTCTTTATTCCCTTTGTACATAAAATTCCTGCGTCGTTTTCGCATGAGCTCGGAATTTAATTCAAATGGTAATGATTCGGAGCCGGTAATGCCAGCAGGAATCCTGTTTCTGATTATCGTGGCCATTACTACCATAATCACAGTGAGGTTTAATTCCTATGTTATTTCTGCACTCATTATCTATATATTCTTTGGAATAATCGGTGCGGTTGATGATATAGCCAAAGTGGTAAATAAAAGGCGGATCGCCAAAGGAGAGATTTCCAAACAGGATTATCAATACAAAGCAGATGGTATTTCTGCCGGATTGCGACTTACTTTATATATACTGATTTCGCTGGCAGTTGCTGTTGCAGCCTACTATTATATACCGAATCTGAATGGAACCATAAATGTTCCATTTTTCAGTATTGCTAAAAAATTTCCTTATCTTCCTTTCTGGCTTTTTATTCCATTTATGACAATGACTATTGCAATACTGGCAAACGGAGTCAATTTTACCGATGGATTTGATACTCTGGCTGCAGTGCCATCGATTACCAGTCTTTTATTTGTAGGGGTAATCTCATTTATTTCCAGCAATAGCACCTGGAGCAACTATCTTTTAATTCCTCACATAGCCGGTTTACAGGAGTTGCTTCCTCTCATTGGGGCAGTGATTGGAACATTATTAGCTTATCTTTGGTTTAATTCACCACCATCTACCATCATAATGGGTGACTCAGGATCGGTGGGATTGGGTGGGCTCATCGGGATTCTGTTTGTTTTCACAAAGGCTGGTTTTTTTATTCCGATAGTGTGTTTTATATTCCTTTTGGAATTCATTTCGGTGATAATTCAGATTGGTTATTTTAAGATGACCCGTAAGAGGGTTTTTCTGATGGCACCGATTCACCATCATTTTCAGATAATGATGCGAAACAGTGGTAAATATGCCAGTGAATTTCATATAAAATCCAAAATCATGTGGAGATTTCACATTCTTTCTATTATAATGCTGGTTTTGGGCCTTGTATTATTTCTGAAAGTCAGGTAAGATAACAAAGAAGAGTCATGATTAAACAACAGATTGCTTATTACACTTCACCAGCCGGTAAAGAGTTTTCCTTTGCTGCTGCCAGATTTGCCGGGATAAATCCTTCCAGCAGGGTTCTGGATATGGGATGTGGTTATGGTGAGGGGGCCTGCAATCTGGCTTCTGAGTTTCGCTGTAAAATAACTGCCTGTGATTACAGCCAGGAAAATGTGGAATTCGCCAGAAAACTGGCGGTTAAGCGTAATGTGAGCCATCTGATAGACTTTCAGGAGATCGACCTCACGAAGGCTGATTTCAGCAAAACTCCTTATGAACTGGTACTGGCAGAGGGTGGAGTGCTCTCTTATTTGTCCCGTCCGAAAGGTTTACAGATGGCCTCCTGCTGGTTATGTCCAAGGGGCTGGTTTGCTTTCTCAGATCTGATTTTTTTATCGGATCGGGTACCAGAAGAGATAAAAAAAATATTCGAACATGATATTTACCAATATGAAACGGAACAGTCTTACAGGAAACTGATCTCTGATGCAGATATGGAGACTCATTTTCTTGCTTTGGTTCCTCCAAGTGGCTGGGATAATTATTACGCCCATATCGCCAGACGTCTTGAAGATGAAGAGGGCTTTTTTGCCGATAAGAGGATAAAACTGGCATTTTCCAGGGAAATCGATACCTTCTACCGTTTTGAAGGATACCGCTATGTAGGTTATCTTTTCGGGGTTCTTCGCAAAAAGAAATAATCTTTTTTCTGCACTCAACGGCTCTTGCGCTGAAAATCAGCAAATAGTCAAGGGAAAGTATAATTTATCCACTCACTGACAGCACTTTTCAGCTTTTGGCGTACACTGACAATGGTATAAGTGTGATCCGCCTCTTTAAAATAACGGTGAAAAACCATTCCCTTAAATTTAACAGAACGGAACATGTCAAAAAACTGATCGGCATAGTTATAATACAGCGGAATCCCACCGGAATAGATAAAGAAAAGCTTAACCTCACGATCGATCAATTCCTGTAATTGCTTTATTACCTGCTTTTTTGGAGGAAATGATCTGAAGTAAACTTCATTGCTTCGTCTTGCATTCTTCTCTGAAGGAGCAGAAAAAAAACGTTTTCGGATCCTGTTAACCACAAATCGGATCGAACGGTAAGGATTAATTATCCCAGGCCCGTAATCTCTGATGTAATATCCAAGAGTACGGTATGCAAAACCATCCATTAGAACCAATCCACTTATTCTGCTGTCAATCATAGCAGTAGCATGGGCAAAATCCGCTCCGGAGCAAAGCCCAATAATAATACACTTCTGAGTACCACACTTTTCAGTAACCTCATCGATAGCCTGTTGAATATCGATAACTGCCTGTTTTTCATAATCAATGGAAGGCGGGCAGGAGGCACTGTCACCTAATCCATGAAGATCAAAACGTAAGCTGCTGTAACCGTAAACAGAAAGCTGTCTGGCAAGATCAGTGTTGAATCTATTGAATCCGGTCTTGTGAAGAAAGCCGGCATTGAGGAAAAGAAGCGAAGGTGCATGCCGTTTTTGATGTTCAGGCTCGGCAGTGGTTAGTATGCCACTTAGCTCATTATTAATTCCAAAATTATACACCCGTTCTATCATCACTTATTCCCTGTTAAAATAGCCGACAATAGAATTTATTGCAGGATGCGACATCACTATGTGATTAGATAATAGTGAACTGATCCAGACTTCCGGTATATCTAAATGTTCCATTGTTATGGGAAAATTAACCGACTTGCAAAAAGCCTCATATTCC
Source organism: Fibrobacter sp. (assembly GCA_012519985.1). GTDB lineage: Bacteria > Fibrobacterota > Chitinivibrionia > Chitinivibrionales > Chitinispirillaceae > JAAYPC01. The sequence goes on along the minus strand of JAAYPC010000341.1, from coordinate 9,144 downwards.
TTAGAATCTCCAGAATAAAGTAGATGAATTTTTTGACTCAGGGGTGGAGGTAAAGAGGAGATGTCCAAAGAGCAGATTTCATTTCTGACTGAAACAGGCAACGGGAAACCAAGAATCTCCTCATCTGATGAAAAACGTCTGGATTCAGGAGATTTGGCCAGGTATTTCGAATGAAGAGCCTGCATCTGATTCATCCATTCTGATCCGATGATTATCGGATCCCAAAGAATAAATGAAGACAAATTTGCCCAATCTTTCAAAGAACACCAGGCAATGGCTGCACCCAACTTTAAGCCAATAACAGAAAATACCTGGTTCCCAGACAGATTAATCAACTCTTCAGCCGCCCATCTTAGATCGGTGATCCAATGACTGATGCTAATATCGGTGCTCTCTCCCCAGGAATCCCCACATCCATACCAATCAAAGCGAAACACGTGATGTCCACTTTTTGCCAACTGCTCACCTAAATTCCGAAGCAGGCGATAAGTGTTGATAAATTCAGGACCGACCGATGAGCAGATAAGAATACTTTTTTGTTTTGAATTTGTAGACAGTGGAAAGTGGTACACACCATAGAGCTTATGGTCTCCATAACCAAATTGCAGCGATTTCACTCTACTACCCTCTTAATTATCACCATAATAATTACACCTTGACTCTGAAGAGTCTGGACAGGGATTTAACAAATGAAAACCCTTTGTCGGAACTGATTTCAGCCTGATTGCTCTTACCCAAGGTAATAGTGGAAGCAATCTGCTCAAGCGTGTTTAACATCAATGAACGTGGATGAATTTCAAAACCTATCTCATTTTTTATCTGATTTATCACCCTGATGGATAAAAGAGAGTGCCCACCCAACTCAAAAAAATTATCACTTAATGTGATCCGGTTTATCCCAAGCACCTGTTTCCAGATTCTGGCCAGATATTGTTCTTCATCTGTACTTGGCTCCAGATGATCAATGGAATCGATTACTATGTTTGAACAATGAGCAGGTAATGCTTTTCGATCGATTTTTCCGGAAGCAGACAATGGCATAGACTGCAATTCAAAAAAATGCTGAGGTATCATATAATCAGGAAGAAAAGATTTAAGAAACAGTCGGAGTTCAGCAGTAGTAATGCTGGAGTTTGCCTTAGTGGTGTAATACAAAACCAGCCTTACATCACCGGGACCGAATTCCTTACAGGCAGCGACACATTGATTTATACTGGGATTGCCAAGAGCTGTGTTTTCAATTTCACCTAACTCGATTCTGTGACCTCTGAGTTTGATTTGAAAATCGGATCTTCCAAGATACTCAATATTTCCATCGAATCGGAAACGGGCATTATCTCCAGTATTATAAATGCGACCAGGTCCAAACGGGCTCTTTAAGAATTTTTTACTGGTAAGCTCTTCAAGTCTGTGATAACCCTCTGCAAGGCCAATCCCTCCTATGTATAAGACACCTTTAACCCCGGGCGGGACCGGTTTGAGATTGCAGTCGAGAATGTAAGTCTTGACATTGTTAATTGGCTTTCCTATAGTAATAGGTGCATTAGGCTCAGTGATCCTGCACAAGGTAGACCATACGGTAGTTTCAGTAGGACCATACATGTTCCACAACTCTTTAACCTGAGGCAAAAGATCTCTGCATAAATCCACAGTCAAAGCTTCACCGCCGCAAAGCACTTTCAGCTTATCAGAACCTTTCCAGCCGGCACTTATCAGCATTCGCCACATTGCAGGTGTGCCCTGAATAATAGTCGGATTAATTTCATCGATAATCCGGAGCAGTTTTAAAGGATCTTCTGTAAGCTCCTGGCTTATAATTGCAGATGCTGCTCCACTGATTAATGGTAAAAAGATTTCCAATACAGAAATGTCAAAAGAAATGGTTGTGGAAGCCAGCACGACATCGGAAGACTGAATTCCTGGTTTTTCTTGCATGCTCTTTAAAAAATTTACTACCGATCGATGCGAAATGCGTACACCTTTTGGTTTCCCGGTTGAACCAGAAGTGTAAATAATGTAGGCTATCGAATCAGGTGAAACGTAAGGTGATTTTAATTGATTTTTTTCGGAGTGACTAAAATCAATGTCACTGTCAATGCAAACCGCAACCAGTTTTGAAAATGAAGCTGGAATCTTTTCCATCATATTCTGCTCTGTCAGTATGACACTCAACCTGGCATCTTCAATCATATAGGTCAGCCGTTCTTCAGGCAGATGTGGATCAAGTGGAACATAGGCAGCACCAGATTTTAGAATACCTAACAGCACAGAAATAGTATTAAACGACCGGTTCATGAACACACCAACTGCTTCACCAACCTTAATCCCGGACTCGATCAGATAGTTAGCGATTTTTTCCGATGTATTATTCAGATCTGTGTAAGTGAATATTCTTTTCTCCGAGATGACAGCAGTAGCTGAAGGAGATTTCAAACACATCTCCTTAACCAAATCATGAATACATTTATCCTGAGGATAGCTTGTATCGGTTTTGTTCCAGGCATAAACAATTTGCTGAATCTGTTGAGAGGAAAGCACCGAAATTTCCTTAATTTTAATTTCCTTATTTTCCAGAATACTTTTTACTACATTGATAAAGTGAGAAGTCATGTTCTCGATGAACTGTTTCTCAAAAAGATCTGTGCTGTATTCGAAAATGCCCTTCAATATTCCCTCTTCCATCCACATATAAAGCGACAGGTCGTATTCTGAAGCTCCACGATCTACCAGAAATGGCTTGATCTTTGTGTCTGCAATGCTGGCAGATTCCATTGGAAAATTCTGATATGCAAACATTACCTGAAAAATCGGATGGTGATTTAAATCTCGTTGCGGATTAATAATCTCCACCAGACGATCGAAAGGAATGCTCTGATGAGCGAAAACATCTCTGGTAATTTCTTTAAGCCCCTCCAGAAGTTGCTTAAAGCTGGTTTCCTCACAATAGTTGATCCGAAAAGGCACCATGTTGAGGAAAAATCCAATTAGGTTCTCTAATTCACTGCTGTTACGGTTTGCTACAGGAGAACCTATGATAATATCCTTCTGAGAAGAGTATTTGTATAAAAGGATGTAATAGATACCTAATAGCAGGGTAAAAAGAGTGGTATTTTCATCTTTGGCCAGTGAGCTTAATCTGGAGCTGGTTGAACGATCCATCGAAAAGGAAACCGCCGATCCTTCAAAGGTTGGAATTGAAGGGCGAGTCTTAAAAGATGGAAGGTCAAGAACTGGTAACGGAGCAGCCAGATGGTTCTTCCAAAAAGAAATCGTACTATCATCCAAACCTTCCGGATTTTTATTCTGCCAATTGGCATAATCTGCAAAACGGAATGGAAGCTGCGGAAGAGAAGGTTGAGTTGAATTCAAAAAGCATTCATAAAAATGGGAAAAATCCCGCAAAAACACACCCATGGACCACCCGTCGGAAATGATATGGTGAGCCATCACTGACATTATATGATGATTCGGTTTGAGTCGTATCAAGACTATTCGAAGTAAAGGACCGGTACTAAGATTGTAAGCTTTTAAAGAACGGCTGCGAATTTCATTAATCCAGGTCTGCTCTGAACAATCATCATTTGAAAAATCCAGCCAGTCAAATTTAAAATTGAGTCTTTTATGGACTCGTATCGATGGTCCATTTATTGATTCTTCAATGGTAGTGCGAAAAGCATCATGACGCTCTACGACTGCATCCAATGCTCGTAAGGCACAATCCTTTTTAAATGGACCCTTAATTTCAAATTCAGTAGCCAAATTGTAAGCCGGAGTATTCTGCAACTTACCAAGAAACCACAATCGAAGTTGTGAACTGGACAACTGTAGTCCTGATTCCAATTCGCTTCTGAGCGGAATTTTCCGATTAAATCCTGCGGTGCTGACCGCTTTGAGTTTCTTAACTTCTTCGGTCAATTGAGCCAAAGATGACGCCTTGTAGAAAGTACTCAATGGAACATCAATATTAATCCTGTCACGAATTCTGGATAATAACTGCGACGCCCAAATGGAATCACCACCTGATTCAAAAAAACTCTTCTGTGGCTCTAAATGATCCAAACCTAAAAGATCTTTCCAGATAGAACCTATAACTTCAGAAATTTCTGCAGATTCATTTTTCGATTTACTTATTCCTTTAGATTTACCTGTACCTTTCATGTTTAAAGAATCGGCTAACCTGGGATTTACACCTACTCCAATACTTACGTCTACCTTGGAAACCGGAGTTATCCAGCACTTCTTTCTGTCAAAAGGATAGCAGGGCAATGATATCCTGTATCTGGATTCACCTTTATAAAACGAGGAAAAATCGATATCGAAACCATGCTGCCATAGTCTTCCCAGAGAATAAAGAAAATGAACAGTGTCATTCTGATGTTGACGGAAATGACGTACTGAGCTTAGCGCTAAAATGTTTTCGTTGTGCTCATGGTGAATCGCCTTCCAACTGGCAAAACTGGAACCGACAAACGAAACCAATGTGTTCCCAGGCCCGACCTCCAGAAAAATTCTGTACCCATCATCCAGCAATCTGGAGATTCCATCCTGAAATCTTACCGTTTCTCTTAAATGTCTTCCCCAATAGGATTTATCCAAAAGATCAGAATCGGTGAAATAGGTTCCGCTGACATTGGAAATAAAAGGAAGCAGAGGTTTGGAGATGGTGATCCTGTTTAAAAGAAGATTGAATGTATTTACAGCACCCTGCATAAGATAAGAGTGAAATGCATGAGATGTGTTAATTCGCCGGTAATGGATATTGTGAATGGCAAATTTGTGACTCAATTTTTCCAAATGCTCGTGAGTACCGGAAACGACACACATGGATGGTGCATTGATTATCGAGATTTCGATTCCGGAGTCCAGAAAAGAGGACAGCTCTGATGGTGACAGATTTACACTCAGCATACCTCCTGATGGCTGTTGCTGCATGATCCGCCCACGCTCACATACCACATATAAAGCATCCTCCAGCGAGAAGACACCTGCCACGCAGGCTGCCACATATTCACCGATACTGTGCCCGATCACAGCCTGAGGAGTGACTCCATAATTCTCCCACAATTTAACAAGAGCATACCCGAAAGAAAACAAAAGCGGCTGGGCTATTTCAGTTTGTTTTAAAAACTCCGAATCTTCTGCGGAATTATAAAGAAGCTCGCAAAGGTTAAGATGAATATGTTTACCGGCAATTTCTGAGCATTGCTCAAATGCATCCCTGAATGAGCGCTCCATTGAATAGAGATCTGCCCCCATCTTAAAGTACTGAGATCCCTGACCGGAAAACATGAAAACAATCTTTTTTGATTCAGACGTCTTTTTCAGCTCCACAGGCTCCGATTCATTTTTGAAAAGAGAACGCTTATTACCGCATGAATCGGAAATAAAAAAGCTACGGTAAGGAAAGTGCTTACGCCCCTGCTGAAGAGTCATGGCTGCGTCGGCCAGGGAAACATCCTTGTCTTTGTTTAAAAATGATGACAAATTTTCCGATGCAGCTTTAAGTGAAACCGAAGATTTTGCTGAAAATGGCAAAAAGTGAATGGCTCTGTTGGATACTGTACCTTCATATTTAGGTGGCTGCTCAAGAACAATATGAACATTAGTTCCACCAACACCCAGACTGTTTACTCCAGCATAACGTTTCCCGGATTTCCCTGCTTCCCAGTTTGTCAGCTTGTCATTTATGAAAAAAGGTGTTTCCTGCAGCTTTAACAAGGGATTTGGAACCTTAAAATTAATAGTAGGAGGGATCTGCTTGTGGTAAAGAGCCAGTGCAGTTTTTATTAAACCGGCAATTCCTGCCGCAGCATCAAGGTGTCCAATCGAAGCCTTGACTGCTCCCAATGCACAGAAATTGGTTTTATTAGTAAAATGCTTAAATGCTTTGGACAATGATGCAATTTCGATTGGATCACCAATCTGAGTCCCAGTACCATGTGTCTCAATATAAGAAACATCTGAAGCGTCTATTCCAGCAGACTGCAATGCCTGCACTATCACCTCCGATTGACCTTCTATTGACGGGGCAGTAAAGCCAGTCTTTACTGCTCCATCGTTATTTACAGCCGATCCCCGGATTATCGCATATATGTGATCACGATCTTTGAGTGCATCCTGAAGCCTTTTGAGAACTACTACCCCTGCACCTTCACCAAATACCGTACCGTTGGCATCCTTGTCAAAGGGGCGACATATTCCATCTGAAGACCGGATATCCCCATCAGTCAAAAGATAGCCATTCCACCAGGGAATCTGAAGAAAAACACCCCCGGCAAGCGCCATGTCGCACTGATAAGTCAATAAGTTCTGGCAGGCTACATGAACCGCAACCAGTGAGGATGAACATGCGGTCTGAATATCATAACTGGGCCCTCTGAGATTAAGCTTGTAAGAAAGCCTGGTGGTCAAAAAATCCTTATCATTTCCAAGTATTAACTGAATCTCATTGGAATTGGTGGCAATGGAGGGATTGGCCAATATGTTGTGAATAAGATAATGGTTCATTCCGCAACTGGCAAAGACTCCAACACTGCAATCTAGCCTGGAAACATCATACCCACTGTCCTCAATCGCTCCCCATCCACATTCCAGAAATATCCGATGCTGTGGATCCATCAAGCTGGCTTCCCTCAGGCTGTAACCAAAAAATGGTGCATCAAACATTTCTGCATCATTTATCCGCCCCCCACGAGGCACAAATTTGCTATCGCTAAGCACAGCATCGGTTATTCCCACAGCTTTAAGCGAATCTACAGAAAAATTTTCCACACAATCTATTCCATTAACCAGATTATCCCAGAACTGATTGATATTGTCTGCTTTGGGAAAACGAGCGGAAATTCCGATGATAGCGATCCCATCAAAACTGCTCTCAACAGGAATATTTGTGCTTTCCAATTTATTATTCCTTCTATCTATGAATTGATAAGGATGATTTTTGTATATCAGGTAAACAATTTATGTGCCATCAACATCATTGTGCCTCAAATTAACTGACGACGGCTTCTGCTCACTTTCTTCCTTGCAGATCATGAAAAAAGATTCTGTGAAATTCCCTTTTTTAGAAATAACCGGAATCGCCGGATTTTTACAAAGATTTCCTGGATCGAAATCTGCCATATGCATCATTTTGCAATGCAACTCTCTCTGCTGAACTGTTGCTCACTTTTTCCGATCCCTTTTTGCTTAGATGTTCCGAAAGAGTGAATATGGTCGGATATTGAAAAAGCTCGACTAATGTTACATCTTTCTTGAGATATTGATGAATTTTCTGGACAATATGGGGCAGCAGTATCGAGGAACCACCCGCATCAAAGAAGTTCTGATGCACATCGATACTATCCCGCCCCAGACTATCTGACCATATCTTGTTGATCACCCTTTCAATTTCATTGTTTGCAGATGAGTTAAAAGTGTCTGCCGCTTTCACATCCGCAGCAGTCTCCTTTGGATGTCGCAACTTGCGCATAGAAAGAATCTGCTGATGCAAGACCTCATAATTCGAATAATGCCGTGCTATCCTGTCCAGAATTTGACCCCCGATTCTGAAACGCTCTGAAATCGATTCTGTCACCCTTTGTCTTCCAATTACAAATGCAGAATGGCTTCCCGATTCATCCGGATTAAAACTCACCTGCTTAAGCACTTCGCAAGGAGCCTGATAGGATAAAAAAGAATCCTCACCATTTTGGTACAATGACAGGGTATCACTCAAAAACATCTGAATAGGCTGGTTTCTGACTGTTCTGCGCAACTCTATCCTGACATGAGTACATCCGATGTGTTCTGCATGTTCACCAATAAAAGAAAGACAACGATACTCTACCCCCCGTCCAAGAGATCGGCAGCTTAGAAAAAAAGAATCCACCAGATAAATATCCTCTGCTTTATGTCCCTTGATAACTCCCACCAATCCATAATCTCCAAACCGGTCCGCTACTTCCACAACAAAAAACTCGTGACTTTTAAGACTATCCTGAATCTGATTCTCACTCAATCCAGCAGAACCTGTTGTAAACTGATTGGTTCTGTAGGAAAGCTGCGATATTCGTGCAAAATCTTTTTCAGCAGCTTCCCTGATAGTGATTCGCAAATTTAATCCCCTGATAAATTCTGCAAACGAAGAACTCTGATTGCGAAAATCGGCACGGAATTTTTCTACCCGGTATCTATCGATTCTGGACAGATCCTCTGCGGTAATTTTCAGATTGTCAAATGCCCAGAAATTTTGGATATACCGGTTTCTCTCATTCAATGACTCCGGAAGATGAACGACAGTGACATCCGGACAATTGGCACTGACTTCCGCACATTCTGCAGGATTATCGTCTATAAAAATCATTCCTGAAGAGGTCAGATTTGCTTCGGTACATATCTCTGCAATATTCTGTGATTTTGTTTTCCAGTTGATTCGATCGAAAGAAATATCGGAGAACTTCAGAACCATATCCGGATGCTTTTCAAAGACCTCAACGACATCTTCACGATTGTTTTTACTGCACAAACAAAGTGGGATTCCAGTATCTTTACATTTTCTTAAAAATAGCTGAAACATCCGAAGCTCTTCGGGTATCTTTATCTGAGAGATCGAATCCTCACCGGCAACACCTGCCCAAAGCGTATTGTCACAATCCAAAATTATCGCCTTGCAAGGCGGCTTTTCGAACCCGTAAACAGTACGGATTATAATCATTCCCAGAAACTCATAAAAGTATTCAGTATAAGGGACCTGACCAATCAGGCCAACCGAAGATTCATAACAAATATCAGAATCAAATGACTTCATCAGTTTCTCAGAACCGATACAGTAAACTTGTCTTGCCTCGTTAAGCTGTGAAATCATTGACTTTTCCAGCTCTTGTAAACCTGCACAGAGTATTGGGTTCTGTTTAATCACCGAAGATTGCGGACAGAAAATAACTATATACCGACTGGATGGCTCTACCGCCGAACGAATCAGTATTCTGGCCAGATCAGATGCTCTGTTTCTGATATACTCCAGATCAATTTCAGATTCGGACTCCCGATGAAAAGCCAGATCTTCCAGCCGCAAAACAATAATTGTATAGTCACCCTGCCGGTATCCATTCATCGAGTATTCCTGTAGAAATTGCTCTATATGAAGATAAGGAGAAAAGTCGG
>JAAYPC010000058.1 GCA_012519985.1 Fibrobacter sp. | reverse complement strand
GCACTGCCAAACCATTCGAATCCTTTTTCTTTTGTCTCAAAAGTAATAAGCCGTTTATATCCTTTTTCAAGTAATGTTTCAGCTTGATTGATAATTTTCTGATCGGTATCACCGTTATCTCTGAGATAAGACAATACCAGGGCATTTGGATAGCTGGTCACAGATGTCTGCTCGAAACATCCATAGGGCTCCTGCAGAATCGATTCGATTCCAGCCAATAGATCAGAAACCACTGATGGATATGCCCGAAATGAAGCTTGAATCGAATTTTTAACAGAGTTCTCAATCTTTACCGAATAGTTTCTTTTCAACTCACTGCCTGAAAAGGAGAGATCTACCGGAAACCCCTGAGGAATTATCTTTAAAGGGAAAGTGACAGCATCGGATAACCCCTTTGCATTAAAGGCTACAGACAGTGTTGCGGAATCCTTAACCGATTCCACCAGCATTTTCAATCGGATAGTTCGTGTGCTTTTGGCTTTTACTGTTTGATTGGAATCGATTGAATTGATAAGTTTCAATGAAGACGGAATATTAATTGACAGTATGCCATTCAGATCTCCTGTGGTGGTATTTTTTAATAATACTGATAAATCCAAAGTATCACCGGTAAGAAGAGCTGGCGGGACTTTCGCACTGATATTAAAAGGAATTTCTGAATAAAAAACATGCTCAGCCCTGCCAATCCCTCCATCAACAGCAAATCCTTCGGCAACGGCTCTGAAAGAAGTAACTGCATCACTGGTGTAAAACTCAACTGTTGCAGTTCCATTGTTCTTCAGCTCAACATCACCTTTCCAGAAAATAGTAGAACGGAAATCGTTACGGATTGAGGGCTGTTTCTGGTCTTTATAGTCCGGAGCCGGATATTCCCTTGCTCTATAATAGACAACAGCAGGAGCCTCTTCTATTGGTTCAGGTAATAAATCTGCTGCAATCCGCATTTTACGTTTGTTCAATGGAGCATGACGATCAAGCTGAAGCTCTTCATCAACGAATTTCTGATCTTCGGCAATTTCCATCTTTAATTCCGGTGCATCGGGTGCCATGGGTGGTGGTACCGCTTTTTCGTAAAGTTCTGCATTCTCAATTGCAGGAGGAGGAGCCATCATGACTTCAGCCACCATCTCCTCTTGTTCCTTTTGAATGAAATTTCCTGCAGCCCTGGCCATATTATGTTTATACCTTATTTCCGGATAAATCCATAACTGCAGAGTAGAAGTGTATTTGTTGATTTTCACACTTGTACGACGATTGCCATTTTCTGCTTCGATTGTTTTTGGTTCTGTCAGGTCAACATTTTTAAACAAAAAAGCGCCACTGCTATCGGTTAGGCTTTCCAGTTTAAGCTCGGTGATGCGTACTTTGGCTCCTGAAACCCCTTTATTTGTCGAGTTGTCCATGACAAATCCTGCAATTATAGTTCTTTCTGAAGGATAAGAAACTGCAGGTATCTCATCTGCGGTTATCTGACGCCAGGTGAAACGGCGCCACCCTTGAGTCATCATCACCAGATCAAGAGCCCGATCTGCCTTTTGCTGTTTGGGATCGAAATAAAAACGGGGTTCCTCGATTTTACCTTTCACATCCGATTCTAGCAGAATATGTGAGAGGATCGTGGAAGATTTGTCATCAGCAAAACTAAGAAGCTGATCATCAGAAACTGCCAGAGAAAAATTGCCAGGCATTCTCATACCCGTTTCATCTGTGGCAGTTATAGTCATTTTAACTTTTTCACGGGGAAGATATTTCTCTTTATCGGTTTTGATGTTCAATGACAACTGCTTGTGCTTGTTAACAAACACCAGCCGTTCGGCCCGTTGTATCTCTTTTGAATCGAACAAGGTAATCTGTGCTACACCTATTGGCATTTTTGTCAAATCGATATTTACACTATTCATCCCTTTTCTGGCATTAATTACTTTGGAGAAATACTCTTTCCCCCTGATCTGAAGGAAAATTCGCAAGTTTTCATCCCTGGTGGAACCAACAGCAATTTTTATTGAATTCTGGTTGATCTCCTCGATTCTCAACACATACCCCTGCGGAAGTGGCTCTGGAAGATCGAAGGATTCGGAAATTCCTTTTGGTCTGGTGATATGCGCTTTGTAACGTTTATCTTTCTGTGGTGTCAGGATAAAAGCACCCATACCTCTATGGAAACTTGAAAATTCTGTTATTCTATTATTTTTGTTATCAGTGATATACCCTTCAATATCAGCTCCCTTGCCAAACTCATTCAGGGCTTGAAAAGCGATAAGAGAGGTGAGATTACATACGGCATCACCGCCTTCGGGGAAAAAGGAGAGAGATATTTTGTTAAGAACAATAGGTATGGATCTGGATATTGATTCTTTCTGTCCATCATGATCCAATAGCACATTAAGAATTCCGTCGGCACTGGACAAATCAGAAGGAAGATCGAATGTCAGTAT
>JAAYPC010000057.1 GCA_012519985.1 Fibrobacter sp. | reverse complement strand
TCAAAAAGGACGAATCAGTTCCACCGACGTTCCCTCAATAACGCAACATCAGGGCAGAGCAGGGAAGCTCCAAAATCCTTTTTTACTTCTCTTTTAGAGAGAGGATTAAATATGTTGTTGAATTTGATTAACAGATTTTGAACTGACTATAATGACTCAAACACTAATTCAGTACAATAAACCAAAGACTATCTGAAATAAAAGGAGTTATCCGTATGAAAACCCAACGGTACGGAAAAATTGTCTTACTTATTCTACTCGTTGTGCAGATCTCTTTTGCTGCTCTTTATAGTGTTGCTAAAGACGGAGTATACAAAACTGTTCAGAGTGCTATAGATGCAGCAGGCCCTGGTGACATCGTTCAGATCGAAGATCTTGGGGTTTACGAGGAACAGGTCACTATCGACAGCACTAAAAGCGGTCTTGTCCTCAGGTCATTAAACCCAACTGCTTCAAAAAAGCCGGTAATCAGGTTTCAGGACACAAAGACAGTGCTGCCCAAGACTTATCAGCAGTCACAACACCAGGATTCCATCAATTTCGATCAGAATGGTGCCCTGCGTGTTCTTCATGCCAGAGGTGTTGTTATTGACGGTATAAAAGTCGATGGCGGTGGTGCTTATCCCTGGCAATGGGAAGCGATCTGGGAAAACAAATGGCCGTTGTTTCATGGTAATGCGGCTATAACCCTATGGGTTGCCGGTGATGTAGTGGTAAGAAACTGCGATATAACCAACGCCTATTTCGGGATAAATATTAAAGATCGTAATGAGGGAGGAATTTTTGCCAACGCTAACCCTGCAGATCTTGATACCTGGAACATTGTTCCCTTAGCTGGTTTTGGAAGAACAGGAAATCATATTATTGAGAACAACAGGATTCACGATAACAGTTTTGGGATGTTTTTTGAATCGGTCTGGGATCAGGGATCTATAATCCGTTACAATCTTTTCTATGAAAATCATCATACTAGATCAGTAGCCTCTAAAGTGGCAGGTTTTGAGCCTGAAGGTAATAATCAGCCAGGTGGTGCACTATTTTTTAAAGATCATATGCTCTCTCCTCTAGCTATTTATAACAACACTTTCTGGCATAATCGTGCTACCTTTGTAGCAAACTGGAAGGTGGGAGGTCAGCATTTAATCTTTAATAATATAATTGCTCAACCTGATTCGATAGGTGGCGTACATCAGGACGTTTCCGGAAAATTTCCAGCCAGGATGCACCATTCACTCTATGCAGCACAAGCTGAGAGACCCCAAAGACGCACCCAGAATTATCACATAGGAGTTCAGGATGATGGAGAGTATGTCAGTGATGATGTCCCTGTGACTGCGTACAGCCAGGTAAGAATAATGAATAGCATGGATAGGGTAGAGATAGAAGGGATGATGGTTACTGCTCAGATTGAGACATCTACTGGTGTATTGGATACTTCCTTTTTTGTGGAATGGGCAATACAGCCAGGAGCAAGAATTACCACTCCATTTGGCAGAAACTCTACTGTACGTTGGTTTGAGATGAAATTTCTGTCCACTGATCCGGAAAGCCCCGATTTTCTGGTTCCTGACTGGGATGATCCGGATGTGGATAGGCTAGTGCTGGATAAGGGTTGGCCGGAGGCGGGAATTCTAGATGCCGATGGAAGCATTGCAGATCTGGGTGCAATACCTAAAGCTGGAAGAGCTCGTAACGACATAGTAATAAGAGCCGTAAGACCGGTAATTATAGAGGGAACTACTGCAACTATCGATTTTGAAGTTCTGGGTCTGGATAAGGCATCCTTGAGTGATCTGAAAATAAAGTATGTCCGCTGGGTTAAAGGTATTCCTTATGAAAAGAAAAGAAATTCAACCGATCCTAATGCTCAGCCAGATTACCCTTTTGGACCTGATTTCGATACCATACCATCCAGTGATGTCGTTTCTGTAGATATTCCTAACACTCCAATCTCGATGGGAAGTAACAGCGTAAGTTTTAATATCAAAAAAGCACTTGGTTCTTCAGAAAGTTATGGGTACTTTGAACTGATTCTGGAAGGTAAAAATGCCGATGGCGAAATAGAAATGAGTAGCGTTGGCTTTATTCCTTACCGAAAAGTGGATTACATGTTTGATGTTAAAGTACTGGATTATGCCACCGGCAAAATAGAACTGGATTCAGTGAGAGCTGGTGAACTGGTAAAAATCTCAATTACTCCCAAAAGAATCGGCGGTGGTTCATTTGACAACGAGGTATCCCCATGTACTTTAACCCTGAGTTCTGGTTATGTGCTTTACACGGAAAATGGCGATACTTTAAGAGTCCCATCGGTCAGAGGTACTCTGGTAAAGGAAGGCTATTTTACAAAAGTTCCTTCCAGCGGCTATGACAGAGTTTCGGTTAACGGGGCTTACGTAAAGCAGATCTTTCTGGGTAATTCCAAATCAATCAGAATATTGCCCGGTGATCCTGAGAAGATAACTTTCCAGAATCCGCCTTCTAAGGGGTACGCCGAAATTCCTGGTTTCCTTGAAAATGGTTCCATCAGGGTGGAGGATAAATATGGCAATGCTGTAGGAAAAGGGATAGAGGTAAAGATTAAAAGTACTACACCGGATATTGGCGACATTTTGAAAGATGATAATTCACCCGCTGGTGGTGAAGATGTTGTGAGTGTTACCGATTCTACTGGGCATGCCTTCTTTAAAGCAACAGTCACCGAGGGTGACAAGGGAGATACCATCCCAGTGATTGCAACCCTGGTTGAGAACAATGCCACCGACAATGCAAAGCTTATAGTGGGTAATAAAAAGCCTAAGTTCTTTATCCTTTACAGTGATACCGCCAAATTTGACATAACTGTTGAGCTCAATGGCTGTGCAGGAGTAAAATTCCCGGTGACAATAATTGCATCAACTGCCCAGATGGGCGACAGCATAATTGACACTTTGAACAATGAGTTTAATATCGATTTGCCCAGTGGAATTGCTGCATACAAGACAAATGATC
>JAAYPC010000340.1 GCA_012519985.1 Fibrobacter sp. | reverse complement strand
TTGTCCAGTTCGCAAGTGATCATCTGCAGTTGTGGTCAATGAGAGCTGTTGATCAGGTTTTCCGTGATAACCTGGTGAAACCAAGTGACTGGTACTTTCAGTTTAAAGTTCAGTACCGCTTCTAAAAGCTTTGTAAAAAGAGAAACAACTGTTTTGATAACAGTTGTTTCTTTTTATAATCAAATATTTGCACTATCTTACAGAAATACTTACCTGCCTGAAACTTTGAATTATAATGGAAATTTACGAAACCTTTAGGGTTGAAAATCTTAAAAACCGGCAGATCTGTAAGACGGACTGTGATGATAGTTAAATGATTGTCCTGTCCTCCATAAACAGTTTTATCATTAGACACAGCTTCTGACTGTGTCTTTTTTATATGTGGGATGATAACCGGGATCAGATATCTATGAAAAAACATTTCTCTCTTTTCGTTATGGTTCTCCTTATAAGCACATATTCTGAAGCGAAAAAAATTCCTGGTTTTTTTATCAATAAAGAAGGTGATACTGTATATGTCACATTTAATGTGACGGTCAGTCTTTTCAGGCAAGAGGCAAAAATCGAAAGGATTCAGGAAAAAATCAGGTATTATGATTCCTTGAATAACACCAACACCCTTAAACCTGAGAACGCTTCAGAAGTGGTTATAGTCAATTCCGTAGATACTATCCGAATGCTGTCCAGGACAAACAATCTGGGTTTGGGATCATTTTTTGCCAGGAATGGTATTTTCTTAAGGCTGATAAAAGACGGTACATTGAAATTATTCAAGTATTATGAGTCCAAGTCTTCTGCTCCAGGTCACAACAATTCAAACAATACTATGAGTGGTGGTTATACATACGAAATTGAGAGCTATATTCTGCAGAAAAAAAATGAGCCGCTTTTCAGGACCAGAAGTCAGGTTACTTTTAGAAAAGATATGACAGATTATTTATCCGACTGCCCTGAACTGGTTAAAAAAATCGAACAGAAAAAATATCGAAAAGAAGATATGGCTTTGATAGTTGAGGAATATAACAAACTGTGCCATTAAAAAACTAATTTGGGATCAGAAGTGATGATTATAAATTTCAACTCTGAGAAATGGCAGACACGCCTCAAGTAAGTAGCACTCCTGGCCACACCGAGCCTTGCAATAAGCAATATTGTAATCACTAATTTCATCGACAAATATTCTAACTGGCACTGTGCATATAAAATCTGATGATCTTGCTTTAAAGATTCAGATATCACGTTCAATTTTTGTATCCCTTGTACATACTGAGGCACTTAAAAGGTAGTAGCTTGCAATGAGAGTGGAGCGAATATGGGTTTTTAATGATATGGGCAATATTTATTTTAAAAACAAAAGGGTAGATTGATTGATCGGCAAAAATTAATCATAACCATAATTATTTGAGAAATAAGGAAAAAGAAGATGAAAATAACCAGCAGCCATTTTGGAAAAACCGCTCAGGGCGAATCGGTTACACTTTTCACTTTGGAGAATAACCGCAATTTATCAGTTAAAATATCCAACTATGGAGCAACTGTAACATCGATTCTATGC
>JAAYPC010000339.1 GCA_012519985.1 Fibrobacter sp. | reverse complement strand
TAATAAATTAAAAAGATTGTAACTGGAGAAAAAATTGAAAAACAGGTTACTGATAATCGATTCTGAAAAATTTGACCGGGAAATGATGCGTCTAATCTTTGGAACAACATATTCGGTCAAATTGACCATGAGTGTAAGTTGTGCCGAAAAAGTATCGAGAAGCTTTGATCCAGCAGTTGTCTTTTACGAACTGCGCAATAACGATATAAGACAGATTTTTGAGCTGTTTGCCGCAATGGAAAAAATATCTCCTGATGCAGCAGTTATAATATCGGTATCAGAAAATTCCAGAGAACTTGAAAAACTTATAAGATCAAAAAATGTGTTTTATTATATGTTACGACCTTTCAACCTGAAGGAGTTATGGGATGCTGTTGAAAGTGGATGTAAGCATCATGAAAAATTAAAATTGTTAAGAAATCTCAATGATGTATCACTTATCAGAGAACGAGGTGCTATGGTAAAAATCCAGGACTAATGTAAAAAGAGATTATACAAACATTATTGTTGAATTGATCAGAAAGACAAACACTGTGAGAAGGGGTATCTTATGCTGAACAAGTTAAAAATAGGTCCGAAGTTAATTGGTGGTTTTCTGGTTGTAGGCATGATTACAATGGCGATAGGTATTCTAGGTATAAGTAACATGGGTAAAATAAATGGATTGAATGATAAGATGTATGAAAATCATCTGTTAGGTATCAGTCATGCCAAAGAAGCAAATATAAATCTGATATATATCAGAGAAGAACTGCTGGGGATGTTTATAGAAAGTACAATTACTGATCGTGAAAATAGTGAAAGAAAAATAGAAACATTTAATAAAGCATTTAGAGATGAAATGATGGAAGTAAAAAAATCTACCTTTAATGAAGAAGGAAAAATGCTCATTCAGAAGGTAGAAAATTTATATGAAGATTATTTTAAAAACATGGAAAATCTTGTTAGTATCATTAAAAAACAGGAATTATCAAAAGCAGATAATGCCTTAATGGATAAATTAGCGATTGTACGAAAAATAGGAGATGATACAGATAAAGCCATGATCGAACTGGAGAAATATAAGGAAAGAAGAGGCAAGGAAATGTTCGATGAAAGTCATAGCATTTACGATAATATGCGTTATCTGCTAATCACACTCGTAATCATCGCAACAATGGCAGGAATAGCTCTTGGTATTTTTCTAACTTTTTCCATTACTCGTCCGGTGAATAAAATCGTAAATACTGCCAGAAGAATAGCAGAAGAGGATCTGGCAAATCTTTCTGATAATTTGGTTGCTGGATCAAATGGAGATCTTTCGAAATCTGTTGAAATAAAAGCAGAAGAGCTGGATGTAAATTCAGAAGATGAGATTGGAATTCTCGGACGGGCATTTAATAAGATGATCGAAAAAATCAAGATCTCAGGAAAAGCTTTTACTCAACTTAAAAAAAGCCTGGACATGGTATCCGATGAAACTATAATGCTGACTAATGAAGCATTGGAAGGTCATCTTTCAGCTCGTGGTGATATTAAAAAGTTCAATGGCGTTTATAAGGATATGGTCGATGGTTTCAATAAGACTCTGGATGCGGTTATAGAACCGATAAATGAAACAAGAGATGTTTTGCAAAAAGTTGCTGAACGTGATTTAACCGCCAGGGTAAATGGCGATTACAAAGGCGATATGGAAAAACTGAAAAATGTCTGCAATACTTCTATAGAAAACCTCAATGATGCACTTATGCAGGTTAGCCAGGGTACAGAACAGGTCGCTTCTGCAAGTCAGCAGATTTCTGCAGGTAGTCAATCGTTGGCCCAGGGTGCAAATCAACAGGCCTCCAGTCTTGAAGAAATCTCCAGTAGTCTTGAAGAGATGGCCTCTATGACAAAACAGAATGCGGAAAATGCTGAAAGGGCAAAAACATTAGCCAGTGAAGCAAATCATAATGCAACTCAGGGCAAAATGGCGATGGAGCGCATGAGTGAATCTATAAACAAGATTAAAGAATCATCGGATCATACTGCCAAAATTGTCAAAACTATCGATGAGATTGCTATGCAAACAAACCTTCTGGCATTAAACGCTGCGGTGGAGGCGGCACGTGCAGGAGAAGCCGGTAGAGGATTTGCCGTAGTAGCAGAAGAGGTACGAAATCTGGCGCAGAGGTCGGCCGAAGCAGCTAAAAATACCGCAAACATGATCGAAGATTCGGTAAAGAATGCCGATGAAGGGGTAAGAATTGTGGATGAAGTAGCAAAGTCTTTTGAAGAAATAACAGAAGGTAGTGCTAAAGTGGATAACATTATTGGCGAGATCGCAGATGCATCAAAAGAGCAGGCCCAGGATATAGATCAGATAAACAGTGCTGTGGCGCAAATGGACAAAATAACACAACAGAATGCTGCTAACAGTGAAGAATCCGCCAGCGCTGCTGAAGAACTGAGTTCACAGGCAGAAGAATTGCAAAATATGGTTTCGCAATTTATTCTGACCAATGAAGGACACAGGGTTGCCATCAAAAGAGTAGCTCATTACGATTCTGGAAAAATGACTAATACAAAAACCGGTTCTAATCAGAGCAGAGCAAGCAATTCGGGAAATAAAATGCCAGCCTACAGCTCTAATAGTGCTGGGGATTCAAGATCAGTGATTCACCAGGACGATGATGCGATACTTAAAGAGTTCTGAAACCTGAATCGATGATACTGGTACCGCAGGGATTGGCTTTCCATAAGCCATCCCACCGGTAATCAGATTAATTTTATGAAGATTTTACATGATAGTTCTACTTATGAAAAGGAAGATGAGTCAAAGGAGGCAAAGCGAATCAATTTTCCTTATCTGATTTTTTCCATCTTTATCCACCATCCTATTTTTCCAAAAATCTATATTCCTTTTATTCATTAATCTTTCGACTCTTTTCTGCTTTAATATTTTCCATTTCTCTGAATTTCAGTTCTTAAGTTGATTGCCCGGTTTCAAAAACTTAATCGTTTGAAGGGAAAAAATGTTAGCCAAAGTTTATTCTATGGCAGTATTAGGTATCGATGCGTTTTTAATCGGTATCGAGGCAGATCTCAGTGAGATGCTTCCGGGTTTAACCATCGTGGGGCTTCCGGACGGAGCGGTACGGGAGTCAAGAGAACGGGTGATGTCAGCTATAAAAAACTGTGGATTCGAGTTTCCAAACCGCAAAGTAACCATCAACATGGCACCTGCAGACATGAAAAAAGAGGGTTCCGGCTATGATCTTCCTATAGCGATTGGGCTGTTGATGGCATCAGAGCAGGTTAAAAACATACCATTGGAAGCGTATATAGTTCTTGGGGAATTGTCTCTCGATGGTACGGTAAAACCAGTGAAAGGTGTACTGGCGATGGCTATAAAGGCCAGGGAGATGGGGATAAAAAAGATGGTTGTGCCCTCTGAAAATGCTATGGAGGCTTCTGTTGCCGAAGGGGTAAAGATTTATCCGGTTCATACTTTGAGTGAGGCTCTGGAATTTTTTACCGGTGATTCGAATATTGAACCATTTACAACCGATCTATCCGGTCTTTTTAATCAGGCTCGTCACTATGCGATCGATTTCAAGGATGTTAAGGGGCAGGATCATATAAAACGCGCTCTGCTGGTTGCAGCAGCCGGAAGTCATAATATCCTCATGGTCGGTCCGCCAGGATCAGGTAAAACCATGCTGGCAAGGAGGTTACCGACAATTCTGCCGGATCTTTCTCTTGACGAAGCACTCGAGACCACCAAGATTCATTCTGTTGCCGGGCTTTTAGATAGCAACACACCGCTTTTGGCGATTCGTCCCTTTCGCTCACCTCATCATACTATCTCTGATGCAGGTCTCATTGGTGGAGGTTCCTACCCCAGACCAGGTGAAGTCAGCCTGAGTCATCATGGGGTGCTATTCCTGGATGAGCTTCCGGAATTCAGCAAAAATGTGCTGGAAAACCTGCGTCAACCACTGGAAGACGGCAAAGTGACTATCTCCAGGGCACTAATGTCTCTTTCTTATCCGGCAAGATTTATGCTGGCAGTTGCATTAAATCCTTGTCCATGCGGCTATTATACTGACACTCGACACAAATGTTCCTGTAAACCGGAACAGATTCAGAAATATATGGCCAGAATATCGGGGCCGCTTCTGGACAGAATCGATATCCATGTGGAGGTTCCGGCTTTAACTTATGATGAACTCTCGCAGAAAACTTCCGGCCAGGATAGCGCTTCTTTACGCAAAGAGGTCTCTAGGGCCAGAGAGATTCAGCTTAGCAGATTTAAATCCGACAGGAAGCTCTTCTGTAATGCACACATGGAATCCAGACACATAAGAAAGTATTGTGAATTAAACGAAGATTGTCAGGGACTTCTGAAAAACGCCATCGAGAAGCTGGGCTTGTCAGCCAGAGCTTACGACAGGATATTGAAAGTAGCACGCACAGTAGCTGATATCGAAGGAAAAGAATTTATCGAATCTGCTCATATCTCGGAGGCGATTCAGTACAGGAGTCTGGACAGGAAATTGTGGATGGCGAATTGAGAGCCATATCGACATAAACAGGCTCATAAGGTTTAGCGACCTGCTTACTGCATAAAATGGGTTGCGACTGCGAGAAATGGTGGGGTGTCATTAACGATATGCTCATTATGCATCCACAATGAAATATGTATGACCATCAATTGGAATATCACCTTTTTTATAACGACCAAACACCCAGGTCTCAGTGCAATTCATCATTCACTCAGTATAAAGCTCAAAAAACATTTCCTGCCTCTTCCAGATTTCCTCCACATGCTTTTGAATAGATTGGTTCGTAAACTGTATTCTTCCAAACAGAATCTGGAATCCGGCTTTTGGTCGGATGCGATAAGTGACTGGGTAACCTGGTTGAGCGTTGATATGTTAAAACAAGAACAATACAGATGTGAAGAGAATATTAACTGATCAAGGATGTGCATTAAGAAATAAAAACAATCTGTCCAACTTATACGGTAATTATATTACTGCTACTTAACATATCAATCGTATAGCTAACAACTAACAGGCTTGGAGGCCTTTATGAAAAAAAGTGATCTTGTTATACGGCTCTTTTTGACGGCGTTAGCTGGAATCATACTGTATTGCACAACACCTGTGGACGAGGGGGAGAATACCACCAAAGTGGATGATATCACCAATTTTAATGACCATGTTGTGTCTCTGGACTATCTTATTCAACCCGAGCAGTTAGAGGAGCCGGTCCTTACCGCTGCTATCGATTCCTCAGAGCCATCCGACAATTACGTATGCAGTATTAAAAGGTACAAGGCTGCACCCGGTTATAGTGAACTCTTTCTCATGGACCCTACAACTGATGTCATCTATCCCGGAGCATTGCTTAAGGGAGAGAGTATTATCACCGGTGAATATATTCCTATAATAGCCAAACGTAAACCGTTGACTATTTCCGTATCGTTGCAGAACATATCAGGAAGTCCCAGCCGGAATGTTGAGGACCCGAAATTATCAACAATAAGGGAATCCATTAACGATATACTGAGTAGCGAGTTAACCGGCGCAACACCTGCCAGGATTTCATTTGAAATTCAGGAAGTGCATTCAGCCGAACAATTAAAACTTGCCGTACAGGGCAATTACAAGAGCTCTAAAGTTAACATTTCCACAGGTTTTAATTTTAACAAGCAGGACGTCAGAAGTCGCTTTGTGGTTAAGTTCCTGCAAATCTATTACACCATAGATATTGACCTGCCCAAACAGCCCAGCGATCTTTTTGAAGAAATGCCCGATTTGGGAAAATTAGGATCTTCATCT
>JAAYPC010000006.1 GCA_012519985.1 Fibrobacter sp. | reverse complement strand
TTTTTGGTAGGGCTCCAATTGTATTTCGCATCGATATAGGGATAAATAATCCGTGAGCCTTGAACAACCGAATTCTCATCCGAGCTGATTGCAATGTCTAAAAGGGCAATACCTGGACCTGCAGGGATCGATGTACCTACACTACCGATGGCACCGACCTGTTTGAGCTTTGGAAGAGTACTGATTGTTGTATCGTTGACCGGGAAGTCTGTTCGCGTATTCTTATTGCTATACGTTGCATAACCTCCTTTTGCACGAAAGCTGATTTTACCAGCTTTAATTCCAGCGTCAATCCCAGCACCAAATTCAACATCACTTTTTTCGGTATTTTTGTTGAAATTGCGGTTAAGGACGGTAAAGAATTGAGGTGTTAAAGAAAGAGCGCCATTTGCAAAAGGCAGGTCAAGTATTAGAAGTTGAGCACTGGGGTTTCTTTTCGGATCTTTAGAAAGGATCTGACCACGAATTGTATTAAGAGCACCATCTCCGTCAATGATTGCATAGGTTAAAGTGGCAGCTAATTTGGTTTCAGATTTTAAAACAGGAATACCTGCTTTTAGTCCGATTAATGCATTACTTGTTCCCGAAATCCATCCAAGGAATGATGCTCCAAGCCCTGGTCCACCACTCCCATAGGTATTTGTAGCAATGGAACGTTCAAGCAGATCAAGTGGTCCGTAACTTACGACTGGAAGTTTACCTATTGAAAAATTAAAAGGACCAGGGTTCCAAGTAGCAAAAGCCAGATTGAAATAGGGAGCAATACCTTTTGAATAGTTCCAGTTGTTGTTGAGTTTGTAATTGACCACATCAGTCATTACCCAGTCATTACCAATTTGAACTTGAACTGAAAGCTGGTCACTGACCTGCGCTTTGACTCCCAAATAATAGGCAACACGATGACTGTAAATATTCTGAGATAAAGTATTACCAGCAGTATCTTTCTGAGAATTCAAACTGCCTCGTAACCTGTAATGAACCAGACCGTATGGTGTAATTAATGGCAGTGTGGCTGGCGTTGATACGGAAGCTTGTGCCACAATTCCCATTGAGAGAAATAAAAACAGAAAAAAAACTTTAAATAAGACCCGGACTCGGCTGGAAACTGTCAAGTCGGGTGCAATTGTACGTAAAAACATAACTTCACCCTTTCATTATTTAGACTTGTCGCATGTTTCCAGTGGTCTGGTCAACATTGCAGGAATGTTTAATAGTATTACACTAATTAATTATTATGTGTTAAATAAACATTGTATAGTGTTTTATTGTCCTCCTTATGATTAAATTCCCTCACCGTCTTCAACGTATAAATCGTTAATTCTGCTTTTTTCAATCCGCTCAATCTGTACAATTCGTGAATCATGCACGGTTATAATCACATTACCATACTTTAATCCACGCAGTGCGGAATTGATATGCGAATTGATCCTATCTGAACTACTGATTTTCTTATTATTAGTATTGGTTTCGTTTGTGTTCATGTCTTAAAAATACAAAACCGACCAAAATAATCAAGATAAATCTTTAAAAAGTTTATAAAAATTGCTAACTTCTTGAAATACAATAGTATATGAGATTGTCTTCTCTTTGAAGACTCTGCAAAATGGTTAAATGAATGGATAGAAGATCAGTCGAAATGACTAAATAAGGGCAGGAAAATTACAGAACAAAGCGACATCATTTCAGAATCGATCCACAACCAAAGTTACTGCTTTAATAATTCCATACTGATTCTGCTCATAATATCAGAATCTCCCTTTAAATCAAAACGCTGCCAGATCTCTTCCAGGCCTCTTCTTTCGCAGGTTTTCCATGCTGAAACACTCATCGAAACCATCAGGAACCGGTTTATGTAGTCATCCTCGATTGGGCCACTGGATGGAAGCAGTTCTCTGGAATATTTGTAAAGTAAAGGCATATTATAGTTGCATAATGCCTCAAAGTAGCTCATCCATCTGCGGTCCTCATCATCAAGAGAGATATCCGAAGTTTTCATAACGATAACTTTCCAGATATCACGTATTTCCGAAGTAGAAAGAAATGGCGTTGTCTTTTCCAGAATTTCAATAATTGTGCTGTAAAGCTGACTGAACGTAAGCTGGTTCATCGATGCATAGTCAAGAGTAACCACTGCATTGAAACGATCTTGAGGAATTGTTGAAAAAGTGTCTTTTGGAACAGCCAGATTCATCAGTTCATTATACATCTTTTTTGCATCATTGAATTCAGCCAGATTGTAGAGTTCTGGAAGATTTTCCCTGCTCCGGAATGCAATAAACCCGGTATCCGATTCCACTATTTTTCTCACCGGGATTATAAAATTTCTCAAGGTGTCTAAAAGCCGGATATCCTTATCTATAAAGCGGTATTTTACTGCATTGAGGTCAACAAATGGATAGTAATCGGAATTAGGCGGCCAGGGAAATGCATCGATGAGCGGGTTAAAGAGTTTCTGCGAAACAAAAGCGGTTGCTTTAAGATCATCGATAGAGTGTATTTCCATTGCTTTAAGGCTTTTGGCTAATGGATAGATTTGAAAAATGTCTCTCTTAATATTTAAACAATCGCTGTTTTTGGTAGTAGCGATAGTGATAAGGTCAGATCCTGCTGTATACATAACATAATATGGAAAGTGTTCGCGTAAAGCTTTGAATATGGAGACAAGAATTGAGACATCCGATTCATATTTATGGAACCATTGAACCAATATCCCGTCTTCGTTAAGGTGATTTTTTATCAACCCAAAAAATTCCTTTGAAAAGAGGCCTGAAACCCCGCTTACCCATGGGTTGGAAGGTTCGGAGACGATGATGTCGTATTTGCGGTTGTGTGCAGAAAAGAATGTTTTGGCATCATCGATATAAATATTACATCGTTTATCGGTAAATGAGTTGGAAACTTTCTCACCAATCAGCTTTGCTGCTTGTACTATTGCAGGTTCAATTTCGACCACATCCACACTCTTGAGAGTACTGTCATAAAGAAGGTAATGGGATGTCATGCCTGAACCCAGTCCGATTACGGCTGTACTGGATCCCTCTTCTTTGCAGGCCAGAGGAAGAACCGCAGTTAAAGCCATGGTGTATTCGTCACCGCTTATGCCGCCTTTCACATTGACGCTGGCATCAGGCTTACCATTAGTGGTCAGTATCAGAGACTCTCCACTGCGAAACAGAGATACCGATGCTGTTTTACCATCTTTATTAAAAATAACTTTTTTATGCCGGTTGATAGTGCCGTTTCGAAATACACCTGAAGCAGTAAGTAAAGGATCGATATACCCGAACATGACTGTAACTGCAACAAAACATCCACTGACTGGAGCCAGAAATGATCTCAGGGAACTGTACTTCATCTCTTTAAAGGTGTAAAGAATATAAAGGCCGATTCCGATATCGATGATTCCACCTGTGATAATAAGGAGTCGTAATCCTAAAAAAGGCATCAGAACCCAGGTAGCTATGACCGTTCCCACTATGCTCCCGAATGTGTTTACTGCATACACTTTACCGATAGACTCTTCACCATAGCCTTCTTTGTATAAAAAGTGAACTATTAATGGCAGCACCATTCCAGCACAAATTGTCGATGGTAGCATAATCAGCAGGCAGATGCTATGGCTGAAAAGGTTAAATAGAAGATAACCCTGCTCATTTTCTGACAATGCAGCCATAATAAAACTCATGAAACTGAACATATGGTTATAGGTGAAAATCGTAAGTAGTGCAGTTATTCCCATAATTACCTGTACAACAACAATAGCTGCAGGGATATTTTTTAATTTATCTATTCTATTGCGAATAAAGAAGCTTCCAAGTGCCATTCCGAAGATAAAAGCACTTAACATAAGTTCGAATGAGTGAGTGGAACTTCCTAAAACCAGACTCAGCATGCGAATCCATCCAATCTCATACATAAAAGATGCTGCGGCAGTTGCTCCGGAAACCAGTAAGAGTGGAAGATAATTGGATGAAGCCAGATTATTGATGTTTACTTTTTCAAGCACAGGAGTGTTATTACTTGGCAAATTGTCCTTACGGCAGAGCCATAAAACCGTGATCCCCACCAGAATGTCAAGAATCCCTCCGGTAATGATTGCACCTTTGAGCCCGGTTTTTTCCACCAGATAAAATCCACTCAGAAGAACTCCTACTGAAGCACCCAGGGTGTTGGTGAAATAAAGAAATGAGATCTTGTAACCACTACTCCCGCTGAATTTACGGATAAATCCTGCTGCCATAAGGGGAAAGGTCGCTCCCAGGAGAACTGACTGAGGGAAAATTATCAGTGAAGCGGTTATCCATTTATAACAAATAATAAAGAATGGTGCATTCAGTGCCGGAATTATATGATCATAGGAGATCTGAAGATATTTCAGGAAAAAATCATGAAAAAGTAATGCAAAAAGACCTAAAAGTATCTCCACTAAGGCATAGGAGACTAAAAGATTTCTGCTTTTTTTTACTCTGCCAGCGGCAAGCCAGGAACCAAGAGCCATTCCTCCCATATAAATCACCAGCACTATAGTCTGGGAATAGGCGGCATGTCCAAGAAATAGTTTCAGGTAATGGGACCAGATTGACTCGTAAATTAGTCCGGCTATACCGGAGATGAAAAACAGGCCAAAATAGATCGCAAAATGCATAAGACCTCAGAGGAGAAGAATGAAATGCCGGGTGAGTTGAACAGATGACAAACACCGCTGGCTTGAAAAATTATGAGTAGTTGAATATACAGTCAGGGTAGGGTGGAAATGATAAAAAAGAGATGCTATCTTATCACTCAGTCATGAACTGAATTTTTAACTTCTGTTACAATAAGTGATTACATATCACCTCATTAAACGTTTGAAAATCAGATATACATTGCCAAGGATATTATACAACTCCCCGTTCCCGAAGCTTTTGTATCACAAAATGAAAGTATACAAAACCTTCGAAAGGGTGCCACCGGGAAACGATTGATTTGACCTCGTGATAACTCAGGGGTTTGGTAATCCCCAGCCGCTCCTTTAAGTTTTTTCCTGCGCCTTTATCATCACCGGGGAAACTCTCCAGTCGCCCTAAACCACGTAAAAGAACGTATTCTGCGGTCCATCGCCCCACCCCGCGATATCCCATCAAACGCGTGACTACCGACTCATTATCAAGTTTCTCCAGATCTTCAAAAACAACCGGATTGCTTAGAAACTCCTTACTTAAAGCTATAATTGCACGTGCTTTCTGTCCACTCAGACCTATCAGCCGCAATTCCTGAATGCTTGATTTGGCCAGGCTATCCGGTTCGGGAAATGACTTCTGTATTTCGTTATCAAAAGCTCGACCATAATTTTGTGACAAACGACTTAAGAGAATGATTCCAACTGTGAGTGAAAGCTGTTGACAGCATATACCATTGATAATTGCTTCAAAAAGAGAGGGGAAACGTGGAGGTTTCAATCCCTTCAAACTTCTGAAAAGCGGACCCAGGTTTTCATCTTTTTCAATTTGTCTATAGAAAGCAGCAAGATCCCTTTTAACGCCCAATGTGCGCTCAATGATTTGTAGGGCAGTTGTGCAATCATTTGATTTGCACCCTTTAAGTGTGACTTCAAGCTTAGGGCATAGTGCCGGAGCGATTTGCTTAATCTGAATCAGTACCGGATTACCATGAATTACCAGAATCCTCTTATAAACCCCATTGCCCCAGGTATCGTAGGAGTTTTCTTTTCGCCTGCGTAATGCCCAAACTGTTAAATCCAACCTGAATGGCTGAGCAGGTAGAACATGAAAGACAGTTTCTTCTGGTTTCACGATATTTTGACATTTAGGTACTTAAAAACAGCATGCTTCAATCATAACCGGTAAAGGGAACTTAGTCTTTATGCTTTCGAACTTGCTGATGGAAAGGTTGTTTGTTTCCCGAGGCAATGCCAAAAGATATATTCCCTTTGACCTAAGCCAATCTTGCTGAACCCTTTTTGCAATAATGATCTTTTATTTCATTTTTGCTTAATTGGAAATAGTTGTAAACATCGCAACTACCGCAGATACACGAGCGGTTAGTATCGATATCCTGGCAACTTGCAGTCCCGCTTGAGCAATACAAGCCGGGGACGATTTGTGGCTCAAAAAATCTGGTGGTCAGTACATCTCCCATTTTCTCTTCGTTACTCTTGATGCATTGGCTGTCTTTTTGGACGGGGCATTTCCAGCATATGCATTTTTTTGCATTTTCACGAGAAAAAGGAATATTGTTCCCGGTTGGTTGGTTCATTTCAAATTTCCTTTGTTAACATTTTATGGCATTTCATATTAGAAACTGTTCGCAAACGATATACCATTTTGTGTATTTTAAACACTAAGAGTCTCTGATTATTCAAGAGACTATACAAATAGCATGGCATTTGAGACGATTGTACAGGGGATATGACAGTAAAAGTCAGAATTAATAAAATCACAAAGCAACAAAACGCTTAGATCAAAACATGCCTTTCTGACAAAAGGAAAGATGGAAGAAGTCAAACGATCACCAATTATTAAAACAATCGGACATTCAACGCGCACAATTGATGAATTTATCCATCTGCTTCAGTTGCATGAAATTACTCTTGTGGTGGACGTACGCAGTATACCGCGTTCAAGACATAATCCTCAGTTTAACAAGGATAATTTGTCTGCGTATTTGAAAAATGTGAATATCGGCTATGTTCATATGATGGAACTTGGAGGTTTACGCCATCCATCGAAAAATTCCCCTAACACCGCCTGGCGAAACGCTTCATTTCGGGGTTATGCCGATTATATGCAAACACCCCAGTTCCAAAGTGCCATCGAGAAATTGATATCTATGGCTCACAAGGATCGAATTACATTAATGTGTGCCGAAGTTGTACCCTGGAGGTGCCATCGCTCACTCATTGCTGATGCACTACTGATCCGTGGCATCCCTTGTGAAGATGTCATAAATGAGTATCATTCCCGTACCCATACTTTGACTTCTTTTGCCAAAGTCGATGGTACACAAATTACATATCCATGACAGGTACTTGTGATAATACCTTTGATTGCGAAGTTCTGGAGCAGTGTAAAAATTGTCAATACCTGGGCTTAAAAGTAAAAAAACAATCCAAAGATGTAGGTAAAGCAATTAGTGAAACCAAGATCATCTTCCGTACCTTGCACGTACTTTATTATATTATTCTTTTAAAAGAAAGATCATATGGCTATGTATTTCTGTTTTGCTTCTCATTACCGCGATAAATGAATCCACCAGCCGATTCTGGTATCTAAGGTCCTTTGGTGTATCCTAAGGGCTACTCAATCCTTTTTATCTTTCTTAATTATGTTTTTACAAAACCATCTATTATGGTTGAGAACCGTTTTTATGCTTAATACCAATGTGAAATTACTATGACTGAATGGAAAAAAAAGTTTGCAATTATCTGGTCAGGACAGATTTTTTCTACACTCAGCAGCATGACAGTCGGATATGCTGTTATATTCTGGCTCTCAATTGAAACCAGATCCGCGGAAGTAATGGCAATTGCAACTATTGCTTCACTACTTCCACAGCTTTTATTAGGTCCTTTCATAGGGGTTCTGATCGACCGATGGGACAGGCGCAGCATAATGATTTTTTCGGATCTTTTTGTCGCTGTCTGTTCTGCATTAATGAGTGTATTTTTATTAATGGGCAATGCCGATGTCTCATTCTGCTATATTCTGCTTATGCTTCGGTCTGTTGGAAGTGCATTTCATGTTCCAGCAATGCAAGCATCTACACCTTTACTTGCCCCTGAATCCGAGCTGATGAGGATATCTGGAGTAAATCAGATGATTCAGTCAGGAAGTATTATTGCAGGACCACCGCTTGCTGCTTTTCTGATTAGTGTATATACAATACCAAACATCCTGATTATCGATGTAGTAGGAGCTGTTATTGCTTGTATATCACTGATGTTTGTGCGAATTCCTTTTCCAGAGAAAAAGAAAAAGGGTAATACCCCTCATGTATTTCGCGAAATGAAAGAGGGCTTTTGCGAAATATACAACCGTAGGGGCCTTTTCTGGCTTTTTATAATTGGGATTGCAATGTGGTTTTTTGTATTTCCGATATTTTCCCTTTTTCCGCTTCTTACACTTAATTACTTCAAGCTGGGAGCATACCATGTGAGTATTATTGAGGTAGCCTGGGGTGTAGGAATGCTAGTTGGAGGAACGGTTCTTGGTTTAAAAAAGGTTAAAATCAGTGAAGTGCTTCTGATAAAC
>JAAYPC010000338.1 GCA_012519985.1 Fibrobacter sp. | reverse complement strand
GTCAACGATTGCTCGAAACTTCACAAGCTCTATCCGTAATCAAGCCGGATGAATGGATTGGCACTAATAAGACTTTAGCCGATGTAGTGGCCGAACAGACCGGTGTGCAGACTCGCCGGTATGGTGGCACGGGAAGCTTTCAAACTGTAACAATTCGTGGGGTTCAGGGTAATGAAGTTCTTGTGCTGTTAGATGGCATACCGCTCAACTCCGCCATGGGGGGTGCTGTTGATCTGGGCGCGATCAATCCGGACAGGATAGGTGAAATTGAAGTTTACAAAGGAATGGCTCCTGGAGAATTTGGCGGGAATTCTCTGGGGGGAGTGATAAACCTGAAAAGCAAGTCTTCAATGAATGGGCAGTCGCTCAGTGCACGAATGTCACTTGGCGCGTATGGGTATCAGAAATACAGCATGGAGACTAACCATTCCTTTTCGGATAAAAGCAGGATATTCGGATCGCTTAACTATGCCAAATCGGACAACGACTGGCCATATCTGGACAGAAATAAAACGCCCTATAATGGTGCCGACGATAAGATTCGCAAAGTAGAGAACCATCACTATAATTTCTTTGAAGCAAGAATTCATCCCTCATTTTACATGCCGGGTGGGCGGACTCTGGCAACAGGTATTGCATATTCGTTATCGGAAACAGGTATTCCAGCATCCGAAGGCTCAACCAACAGAACTGCAAAACATGGACAAGATCTCTTGGTTTTCACTTCCAGGCTTTCTAAGGAAGAACCTTCTCAAAGCTCGAATATCGTTTTTACTCCTGAAATTGGCTATGTAAAGTGGTCAGATAAAACCTTCTGGACAAGTCTTGATGAAAGCATGGGAACATCTCATGGTTCAATAGCATCAGCGCCTAATTCTTATGGTAAATCAAAAACAGATTTACAAATAGTGCACGGATCATTCATTGCCGATCTGTTTTTTGCCGATAACCTTGGAGCTCAGTTAACTATGCAAGGCAAACATTCACAGATTGCTACGACAACGCGTGTTCTCGGTTTTCCTCATGGTGACTGGCCCGGCAATTCACAGGAATTATCCCTCGCTGGTGATGTCAATGGCTCTTTGCCAGCAGGCCGGCTAAGTTTTGGAGCAACCATAGGGGGAAGCATAAAGGCAGTCCGCAGCGCCACGAAGGGCGGTCAAAATGTAGTGCTTGAAATGACCGTCGCGCCATCCGACACAATGGAATATCCCTGGTCTGTGCATGGTGGTGTTCAATTGCGTTTTGATAATATGTTAAATGCTTTTATCAATGCTGCGCGATACAGCAAAGTTCCCGGATTGCGTGATAAATACGGGACAAACGGGGTGGTTGTACCTAATCCTGAACTTACCGAAGAAACTGGCACTACCATAGAAGCAGGGGCTCGCTTTTTGTCCAGGCAATTTTTCGCCGAAGCGATTCTGTTCAGGACCGAAACCAGAAACGGTGTAGTAATGCTGTCGGATGGCAATATGACAAAACCGGTCAATCTGGCAGCAAGCATGACTACTGGTATAGAGACGTCACTTTGGGCGCAACCATGGAATTTTATCAGAGCGGATTTGAGGGCTACTCTGCAGAATGCTGAAAACCGTACTCATCTTTATTCCTATTACGGTAAAAAATTACCCAATGAACCGGATCTGAGCTGGTTAGGCAAAATTACGATTGGTCCGTTCAAAGGTATCGAGGTCGGGTATTGGCTCGATTACAAGTCCTTCTTTTTCAGGGATTTCGGCAATACCCCCGGACAGCGCGTTCCCGAAAATAAAAATGATGAGGGTATGTTGTTTCATAATGCTCAGATCTCATGGAAAGTAAATTCCCACTTGGATTTTGGGGTTTCAATCCGCAATTTCAACGGGAATTCGTTCCGATACGAGGAAATGGCGCGTTCTGCGGAAAGCGGTTATTCATGGATTCTTTATCCTGCAAACGAATGGTGTTTTACTGCGGGATATTCATTTTGAAAAATCAAAACAGCATG
>JAAYPC010000337.1 GCA_012519985.1 Fibrobacter sp. | reverse complement strand
TAATACGAATGAAGCTTAAGGGAGTAGACAAGAAGTAATATGAGCAATAGCATTCAACACATTAATCCGGACGGACTTTCCAGAAATCGGGCATTTTCGCAAATCGTGATAGCGCAAGGAAGCGGGAAGACTGTTTATATCGGCGGGCAGGATGCTGTCAATTCAAATGGAGAGATTGTTGGAAAAGGTGATATTATCAAGCAGACAGAACAGGTGATGGAGAATTTACAGATTGCTCTGAGTGCTTCAGGAGCAACTTTTGAAAATCTGGTTAAACTTAACATCTACTTAGTTCAGGGGCAGGATCTGTATGGCGCATTTCAGGCTTCGCAGAAGTATTTAGGCAATTTGGTAAACCCTCCGGCAATTAGTGTGCTAGTAGTTGTGGGACTGGCAAATCCTGACTATTTGATTGAAATTGATGCAACTGCATTTATACCGGATAAAAAGGCTTAAAATATGAAAGACAAAGAAAAACCAAAGATGTTGGATGGCAGTTTGGACTCAGAAAGACAACCAGGGAAGGCCCCATTATTGTTTCAAATTCTCTTTTGGGCCGATTTCAGAAGAAAGGAGAGAATAGAAGAATGAAGATAATGAAATTGATTAGTTTCATTTCATCTTTTTTGATAGCATCTTGTTCAGACCCGTTATCGGGTAACAATAATCTAAGGAAAAGTGAAATCATAGGGAATTGGGGATTATTCATGACCGTTGCGAATATCGGGATTGGTCCTGTTTGGGACGAATCCAGTGGAACATGGATAGGCAACGACACTACTACCTACTGTGACACATGCATAAATACAATCTACATTTTCAATGATAAAGAGTTCTCTTTGTATTCGAGTCAAAGTTCAAATGGCAGTCCGAAGCATTACCTGTTTGTTTCAACATATTCTCTTGTCAGCAATAGAATTGAATCTGCAATGGACACTTACAAAATTGAAGCAATACAGAATGATGTGATGCATTTGACAAAAATCTGATGGATATCAAAACCGGTTCCGGATAGACATTTGATGCTTGGAATAATGTTTTAGCCACTATTAGTTCAATTCCCGACAGCATTGTTTTTCCCGCTATTAAGGTACTGCTTTGCTCATAACAGCGTTCATATCCCTATTCGTCCTCTTCAAATTCTATACGAAAATTGAGACATATCGATTGATGATTGATTTGAAACATAGTTAGTTCGATCGGCAAAAGCCTTAAGGAAATAAAGATTGTTGATAGTCCAGGAATGAATGATCCTGTCAAGTCGCGGGAAATTCGTACCATAAGTCTTCTTAAGGAATGTGATGCAATATTTGTAATTATCCCTGCAGGACAGTTTCTTAGCAATAATGATCTTGACATGATGGATATGATAACCAGGAAGGAAGGCATTAGTGAACTATACGTTATCAGCAGTTTAGTTGATGATCAACTATTCGGGAGCGAAATCAACAGAAAAGCAGGTTCTCTCCCTGATGTATTGAAGGATATAACCGAAAAACTCGCCCGCCAGATGAAAAAAACCTTATCAAATTTGAAGGTGAAAAATGAGGAAGTCGATACAATGTTTGATCAGCTAATTGAACAAAGTGACGACCGATTGATACTTGTATCTTCAATTTGTCATACTATCAGCAATTTATTCCAGAAGCGAGAGTGTTGGGATGATAGTATGCAAACAGTTTGGAATAATCTTATTGATAATTATCCGGATTATTTTTCTGAGAATGACTCTGCTCTTTCTCGAGCCAGCCTTTTACAGATAAGTAATATTTCAAAGATAAAAGAGGTATTAAAGAGCGTCAGAAATAAAAAAGATGAAATATTGGCAAAGAAACTTGATGAATATATCGAATCAAAAAAAAGGTGCCTTTCTGATTATCTAGAAAGTTTGATCAAGATTGCTGATCAACAAATAAAAATGATTGAAGAAGGTGATAGTGCTACAATTAATGAACAAAAAACAGCACTGGAAAAAATCGAAAAAATTGGATCGAATACCATTAATGATGAATACATAGAACTGATTGAATCCATGGAAATTGAAGTAGAATCGAAGCTAATTGGGGTAATACAATCGGAATTTCAAAAGTATAGAAATGAAATAGATAATGCAGAAAGACAAAAGATTGAAGAATGGACCACAGGTTGGTGGATTTGGGAAAAATTACACTCTCGGGAAGTGACAACGGTTAAAGCTGGCGCAGTACGAAATTTCCTTGAAAATTTAATTACCGACATTGAGTATAAAATTTCAGAAGAATCAAATAAATTTTATAATGAATGGCGTAAAAAATTGAGTTCAGAATTGTTGAAAAGCCTGCGCAGTAAAATTGATGATGAATATATAGATGATTACATTTTACGAAATGCTATAAAAACAATTTTTAATAAAACTGAAAAGCCCAAAATTGAATTTGACAATGAATTACCTGAAGAATTGAATTGCAGTGGCACTCTCGAAGGTGAAAGTGCTGAAGATTTTTTAAGCGAAGCACGTGATTATTTGACAAAGACCAAAAAAAAGTGCCTAAAGGCGATTAAGAAATATGGAATAAATCTGGTAACTGAATTACGTTCGATTGTTCCTTCCGATACACTATTCTCTTCCATCAGAGAACAAATACTAAACCTGGAAGAGCAGATCCGGCATAGAGCAGCTTCTATAGACAGCTACAAGCGTTTTATTGATAAAATCAGAGATCTGTTGAATGAGTAATGGTAAACTGCCTTTACTGGAAAAGGTTCGGCCTTTTCTTAAAAAGATAATACGTTTTTTTCAATTTAGGCGAAAAAAACTTAGTCTGGAAATCGAAAGAATAATAAGCGATTTCCAGATATCTCATGATCAATTACTTCAAGAGAATGAACGATTAAAGGCAGAAGAAATAAAGGCACATGAGTTATCTGTTCTGCTTGAAGCACAGATAGAAGAGATGAACCGAGTAAAAGCATTAGAATCACAAGCTCGCAATCAGATTATAGAGTTGAATAAAAAGAATGAGATGTTAAGTAAAGTAAAATGTGAAATGGAACAAAAATGGGGATTTATTAAAACAATTTTATCGACAGAAATAAAGAAAAACAGTGCCATGGAATATTTCTCTAACCTTATGCAAAATGACTTTATGGAATTTGCAAACAATGAATCATCACTTGCAGCTGAAGCAGAAGCTGTTATTACCATGCAAAGTGTAGAAAAAGAACTTGAGATGATTACCGGTTTTCCGGATATTTTTGGAAAATGCATTATCGCACTGGCAGGGGGATTCAGTTGTGGCAAATCGAGTTTTATTAACAGTTTTTTTTCCAATGATATGATTAAGCTTCCGGTTGGCATCAACCCTGTTACCGCCATCCCAACCTATGTTATTGCAGGGAAAAAGCCTAGAATCAGAGGATATTCTAACTGTGGTGGATCTTTTGAGATTTTACCCGAAATGTTTCAACAGCTATCGTATGATATCGAGAATGAGTTTCAGTACAGCATAAGAAAAATAGTTCCTTATTTAGCTTTAAGTGCAGAGCTAAACGGATTGGATAATATCTGTTTCATTGATACTCCTGGTTACAATTCGCAAGGGGAGGGGGAGAAGAAAAGCGACTGGTCCTCTACAGTAGAGGCTATACTTCAAGCGGATTCGCTACTGTGGTTTGTTTCTGTTGATAGTGGAGGAACACTAAGCATGTCTGACATAGAATTTATCGAAGGGATTGATATACAAAACAAAAACATATACATTGTCATTAACAAAGTTGATTTGAGACCGGAGAGAGAAATTAATAGTATAATGGATCAGGTAGGTGAATCTCTTGTTAGCTTTGGGATAAATTATCGCGGGATTAGTGCCTATAGTACCGCGAGAAAGAAAGAATACGTATATGCAAATCTTTCTTTGCAAGATTTTTTAAAAGAGCAATGCGAATGTAAATGCATGACCCAGAAAAAGATCATTAATAAAATCGACTCAGTTCTGGACAACTATCAAGAAACTATTACAAACAACATTGGAATTCTCAAGGAACGCAAAAAGATAATTCACTCCATTAAACTTGACCTTATTGAACTTGCAGTTGAAACTACTGAAACAAATCTTGATTACAGGCTGGCAGATCTTCAGAAGTCTTGTGATTACAGTTTGTTGGAGCAGCAGTTACTTGCACTGAAAAAAATAAGAAATAATATGTCTATGGCTGTCAGTGATATTTTTTCATCTCTTAATGAGTGCAAAGCAGATTAATAAGCAACATTGATCATAATACATTGTAAAGCGAGTGTTAACAAAGAAAAATCGGCTGAGTAAAATACATAACAATTCAGTTAAAAGACTCACAAACCAGACAGAATTCAGCAGACATGGTATGAGGGAAGAAATTACCTGCTTTCAAAATTGCCGAGATGGTTCCTTTTAGCGTATCACCTGCACGTGATGGAAATGATGTGAATGTGATAGTTCCTTCAATTCCAGCATAGGCATCGCCTTTACGATCATGGAGTAACAGTCTGAAAGTGCTGTTATCGAGAAGCAGATTCCTAACTGTTCAGTTCGAAAGCTTGGTGAGTGGTTAGGTCTGGATACCTCAATGGATGCACAGGCAGTCATGGAAGAGATGCTTCGGAGAAAAGCAAAACGATAAGGAATAGTGGCTGATGCTTATCCTTTGTGACATCTCTTCCATACTTATGCTTTTGATGTAGATTTGTAAGCCCCTTAAATTCCCCAAAGGGAGACTTAAGATCATCAAGCAGCTATACTTATGCGGAAGTATCCATTCTCAAAATGACAGATCATTCTCCATGTCTCATGTGCATGTATATCAGTTTAGTGGTGGTTAATAAAACGCCGGCACGGTATTCTTCAAACAGCTTCCGGTAATCCTCTTTTGTAGCCAAATCTTTCCGTTCTGCAGATTCTATTCCCAATGAAAGTATCTGATATCAACATATGATGCCAAGGCAGGATCTGTAAACGATGCAGGTGGATGGTGTTGCTTTATGCTATAGTAGCTACTTGCAAATTTCCTCTGAGGGTTCACTGAGTTTTGGTGATCCTTTCGGCAAGATCAGAGCGTGCAGATTGTCCTGTGAGCTAGCAGCAGAAGAAACAATGACTAGATCCAGTCCATACCTCTTAAATCTTTTAGAGAACAATTAATCACCTTCGCATTTTTTGGATAACGCTTTCCCGGAAAAGCAAAATGCTTTGGTTTGAGACCAAAAACCTTTGGGTTAAGACCAGAATACTTTGGCCTAAAAGATTAATACATTGATTCAAAACACTTATACGTTCACTCAAAACGCAGATACGTTAGCTTAAAAAACAGATACGGATACTTTAAACAATGATACGGTTACTTAAAAACACAGATACGGTTACTAAAAATACAGATACGGTTACTAAAAATACAGATATGGTTGATAGAAATACAGATACGGTTGCTAATAAATACAGATACGGTTGCTAATAAATACAGATACGGTTGCTAATAAATACAGATACGGTTGCTAATAAATACAGATACGGTTGCTAAAAACACAAATACGGTTACTAAAAACACAAATACGATTGCTTAAAAATATAGATACGTTGGCTTAAAACATTGATACGTTGGAATTAAGATCCAAATGCGTTGGAAT
>JAAYPC010000336.1 GCA_012519985.1 Fibrobacter sp. | reverse complement strand
GTATAGATCCTTGCTCAATACCATGTTTAAACCAGTGTTCAGCACCTTGTTTGAGTCCTTGTTCAAATCCTTCTTTGCGACCTTCTTCTTTAAAATATTCCTTAATTGAAGACATCTTCTTTTCCCCAATCCTTCGCGAAACGCTTCGGATTGCTATCGCATATTTACTTCTAATTGCGGACTGCTTGATA
The DNA here is from genome assembly GCA_012519985.1 of Fibrobacter sp. Classification (GTDB taxonomy): domain Bacteria; phylum Fibrobacterota; class Chitinivibrionia; order Chitinivibrionales; family Chitinispirillaceae; genus JAAYPC01. Next base: position 7,356 of record JAAYPC010000336.1, on the reverse strand, counting down.
TCTCTTCAAGAATTACGATAATTTGGCCTGTTTTCTTTATTATTGATTTGGTTCTAACATATTTTAAGCGCTGATCCTTCTCGAATGCGTAATGGACTAATAAGTAGTAACGTAAGTTCGGAATGACTAAATGGAGTATACTTCTTACCCGATCAGCACCTCCCTCAGTCTCTTTACCATCTCCGCCGACGGCCTGTCGAAATAAACTCCACTATCACTTTTTCCATCAATGCCCCTCAAGAAGATGTAATAGACTCCACCAAAGTTCTTCTCATAACTATATCCCTTATACCGGAGTTGAAGATATTTATCGATGGCAGTCAGGTAGATGTGGTACTGAAGGATATAATGCTCAGATTTCATGGTTTCCTTTAGTGACTCGGAATTATAATCCTCGTATCGATTCCCCAAATGATTCGATTTCCAGTCTATAATGAAAAACCGACCATCTCTCTCAAAGAACAGATCGATATATCCTTTCATGAAACCGGCAGAAGGTGAAAAATGTAACCCTTCCGCCTGATAATCAGAAGAGAACAGATCGGTTTGCAATTGGCCCGAAAAGAGCCGAGTCAGATCTGATGGAGTGATCTTTTTCAGGGGAAAATAAAATTCCATCTCTTTTCTGCAAGAGCTATCAGGAATCTCAGAAAGCCGGAAAACATCTGAGCCGTCTTTTAGAGGAGCATTCAATGTATCGTTCACCAGCTTTGAGATCACCGGTTTCCATGAGCGGTCAAATCCATAAAGATCCAGAAGACTCTCCAGATCGACCTTCTCCTGGATCGAGTTGGGATCAGAGAAATCGATCTGTTCAAAAATGCTGTGAAGAAAAGTTCCTGCAACCGATCCCTTGGGGAAATTAAAGATTGTGTGATCCTCGTTTTCTGTATCATTTCCAGGAATATCATTAAACTCCGGGCTGAAATCATAATCAGGAGATTCCGGTATATAATGGTTTTTGGTCAATGAACTGAAACTGGAGATCTTCCAGGATTCAGGAACACCGCTTTCCAGTTTTAAACATGCCAATTGTTTCTGATCAGTTTGCGGAATTAACACCTTCTTCGGCTCGTCCTCATTTTGCAGAACCGCAATCGATTTATTCTGGTTACTGATTTCTAAGAGTGTCTGCCGGATCTGCTCAAACGAGAGAGATTTCACTTTTTCTTTCAGTGCGGGTAATGAGAAGTCGTCTTCGATAAGATTCTTATGAAGAAGGTAGGCGAGAGCCGAACTCTCTTCACCGCGAATTTTTCCCCAAACCACATAGCAAAGCGCTTTTGCCCGGGTAAGAGCCACATACAGAAGCCGCATGTTTTCAGCCAGAATTTCGGTTTCGATCAACTGGCGATTCCTGCCTATCTCTTCGGTACCGATTGCCAGCACCGGCACGTTATCAGAATCCGGGTCGTGAAAAGTACAGGCGATTGCTCTACTACTTAATTCAGAATTGTGCCAGAACGGGCAGAACACTATCGGATATTCCAGGCCTTTGCTTTTATGAATAGTAAGAATGGTTACCGCATCTTTATCGCTTTCCAGTCGCAGTATCTCTTCATCGGAGACCTGTATGGTGTTATCGGTGATTTTCTGCAAAAACCAGGAGTGCAGATTGGTCATTCCTGCCTGTTTCTGATTCTCCTGCAGATGCAGCAGTTCAGAAAGATGAAGTATGTTGGTCAGGTGTCGTTCGCCCTGTTCTGTTGCCAGAAGCTTTGGTCGGATATGCTCCTGTGCCAGAAAATTTCGGAACATGTACATGAAACCATAATCACGCCATAATTCATGGTAATGGAGAAATTTTGAGACGTAGTTCTCCCATTCCTGCTGGTTTGATGCCAGATTTTCGATCGCATTTGCATTGAGCCCGAAAAAGGGAGTAGCCAATACAGCATTAATCAGCTCTGAACGGGTAGGCTCGAGTAAGGCGGTAAGGAACCTTTCCAGATAGAGTGCATCTTCGGTTTCAAAAACACTGCTACCGCTGTCTATAACAGATGGAATATGCACTGAAGAAAGACTCTGCTGGATTGCCTCGGCTTCCCGGTTAGTTCTCACCAGAACTGCAATATCGGAAGGATTAATCTTTCTGGAGGTGATGAATGCCTTATCTTGAAGGCTTTTAGAGAGCAGTTCAGAAATCTCGGAGGTGACCGAATGGCAGATCAGGGTGGTTTTATCGGTTTTTTTATCTGAAGCCTGATCATCAACCAGTATAAATTTTAGCGCAGGCTGAATAACTTCATCAATAATAACCTGTTGTGGTGAATCCGGTTTACCGGGAATCGCTTCGGTATACTCTATATCGCGATGCACGAACTGTTGATCGCTTCGTAAAAACAGGGTATTGAGTGCAGACAGCAGGGATGGATCACTGCGGTAATTTTTCAATAATGTATATCGGGCGGAAACTTTTTGAGACGCCTGAAGATAGGTGAAGATATCGGCACCTCTGAATCCATAGATAGACTGCTTGGGATCACCTATCATAAAAAGTGGCAAGTTATTATCAAAAATGAGAGAAAAGATCTGATACTGAACCGAATCGGTATCCTGGAATTCATCGATCAGTGCTGCTTTATAGGTCTCCCGGAGTTTATCGATGAGTTCTCCTCTTTGCTTGCTTGAAGTCAGAGCGGTATGAACATTCCTGAGAAGGTCATCAAAAAAAAGCTGTCCCCTGGTTTTTTTACGGCTAATAAGTTCCTGATTTAAATAGGAGAGGAAACTTATCTGGAGTTGTAAGATTCTATTATCGAAACAGCTTCTCAACTGCTCCGCATATTCTGCATGTTTATCACACAATAAGAAAAAGTGATGTTCCGGTGGAGTAAAGCCTTTTTTGGTAGAATTAACCAACACTGGTGTAGTAAAGTTTTCGAAACGCTTAAAAAGTGTAGGATCTGCGACATCCGACTCAAGCATCGTATTCATCGAAACCATAAGTTCCTGGATAATCTTCTGGCTGTATTTGGTCCCCTTAAGACTACCGCTTTCAAAAATCTTGAGGATAGAATCTCTGCACTCTTTCCAGTTTGACTTAAGTTCTTGAAATGACTGGTTAAAAGAGGTTTCCTGTCTGGAAGAATCTTCGCTTTGAGTGATTTCAGGAATAACTTTCAAGTTCTGGAAAAAACGACCTGCTGCCCTGGTAAGATCCAGAAATGTATTGGGGCTAATACCATTATTAATGGCATAAGCTAAAAAGGATGGTTTTTCTGAATAGAAGTTAATTCGCCAGAAATCATGTACTATCTCCTGAATCAATGAGTTCTGATCGGTTATGATTGTAGATTCAAAAGCAGCTCCGCTTTCAAACGAGTTTTCATAAAGCACTTTCTGGCAGAAACCATGAATCGTGTGGATCGACACGGTGTTAAAGTTATAGAGTGCGTTCTGGAGCAAGGGGAGGGCTTTTTCGGAATCGATTCTGGTAATCAATGATTTTAGAAGCGGATCATCGGAAGAACCGCACGAATATGCTTTAAGTGCTTTTTTTACAATATCATAGATTCTTTCTTTCAACTCACTTGCAGCAGCTTCGGTGAAAGTAACCACCAGTATGGAGGATGGGAGATACTCTTTTTCCAGAAGCAGTCTTAGAAACAGTCGGGAGATGGTGTAGGTTTTTCCGGTCCCTGCACTGGCTTCGATTAGGATGTGCCCGCTGAGAGGGGTGTTTATCAGGTCGAATTGCGGCAGAGATTCAGTTTCTTTAATGGCTATACTACTCATTTAGTTACATCCCATCCCAGTTCCATATTTGATATAAGGGGTTCGAAGATCTCCATGGCGGTTAATTTAAAATCCTCTTTCTCAAGTGGTGAATCTATTGAACCAAAACTCAAGGAGTTATAAGGATCTTGAGATTCTCCGGGAATCGACATAAAACTATCACCATTCCATTTTTTTAGCGCGTTATAAAGAGCAGCGTCTTCCGGTTTATTTTGCAGCAGGATCGTTTCTGCAAATTCCCATGAAGATTCCGGGAAAAAGAGCAGTGGGGAACTGAGTCCTTTCCAATATAAATCCAATAGTTTATGGAGTAATTGCTCACTGTCTTTTACTTCGCCAAACCGGATACATTCATCGCGGGTTAACATAAGACTTGTTTTAGGATAAGAAGCTGATCCGAAATGGTTTACAAGCAGATGTCTTACCCAGAGATTAAGAAGATCAGCCGCTTTAAAACGGGCGAACCTGTATTGAAGCTGGTGGTTTTTCCAGATGTTTTGAATCGAGCCATAAAGGTGAAAATCGGATAAATCATTATCAATTAAAAGATTATCCAGTTGGGGCTCAACTTTGAACGAACTGAGGCTGTCCACAAAATCGGAGACATCTCTGGAAATAATGTCAAAATGATGTTTTCCCACGGTTCCATGGGGAAGTTCTCCCATGATTTTAAACTGTTTATAGCACTCTTCAACAGGCATGCCGGATAAAAGATTATCGATCAGTTTCCCGGTTAGTTTATACCGATCAATTCCTGAAATATCAAATGGTTCATCATCGTCAAAATTAACGTGATGCAAATCCAGACTGATGTGTAGTCTCCTTTGTAGGAGATATCTTGCAGGATTCTGAAAGAAGCGGCATAGCTCGTTAATTTGCAAGGATTTGAAAGCCAGATCCGGTTCTGGCAATGGACTGGTGAAAAAGGGCTCTGCGGTCTCGTTTATCTTACCTGCATTTAGAGCTGCCAGATAGTTGTCTGTGCTAAAACTGAACAGCTTTGAACCCATTTCGAAATACGCAGGACTGAATGCCTGAAGACGGTGTTTTGTGATAATAGTTTCTCTTATGGAAGGATAGTAACTACTATTTAATGAAGAAGTTATGGAATTATCGGAAGCCTGGGAATTGTTTTCCGATTCTTTATCGGCAGAGGAGATGTTGTTATTTAATGTATTGATAAGAAATGATTTATCCAGGTAATCCAGAAGTTCTTCAATAATAACCGAAGGGCGTCTGGAGACATTATCATAAGGGCTTTGTCCTGTGTAGCTGATATAAAGAAGATCCCTTGCTGAGAGCAGTGCTTCAAGAAATAGATACCGGTCTTCCAGCTCCAGGGAGCGATCACCTGGTTTGGGGTTAGCTGCGATAAGGTTCCAGGATAAGAAGGGAGAACGCCTTGGAAAGGTCTGATCATCAAGACCCAGCAGGCAGACGATTCTGAAAGGAACACTGCGCATGGGCAGTAAAGCACAGAAAGTGAGATTTCCGGTGATAAATGCCGGGCGAATGCTTTGCTGCTGAAGTTTAGAGCTGAGCCAGTTTTTTAATATATCCAGAGGAACTTTTTCTGTATAATTCAAATCTTTGTAGATTGAATCCAGTTCTATCAGTGTATTTTGGACCGTAAAAAGATCGTTTTGATGATCCTGATCGGTCTTGAAAAATGAGTTCAAATACCTTATCAGGATTTCAGACCATTCTATAAGGGTGTGATCTTGCTCAAGATAAGTCATGAACTCAGTGAGTTTCTCTATAAAGTCCAGAAAATTACCCAGGATCTCACTCTGAGAGCCTTCAAGATGATCGTAACCGGCGATATCCATGAATGAAAACTGATCACCTGAAGGCAGGGAATAACCCATAAGCAGCCTGTTCAAACCATAACTCCATGTATTCTCATCGAATGGAGGTAAATTGAGCCGTTCTTTGGTGTGCTTGTCGATTCCCCATCGGATCCCGGTTTCTGAAATCCATTTTTTTATCACGGGAAGATCATTTTCTGAGATGGAAAATGCGGATTGAATCTCTCTGGTTTCAAGCAGATCAATTACTGAAGAAACAGCGAAGCGGGATCCGGGCAGCTCCAGAAGTGTCAGAAATGATTCTGCAATCGTACTTTCAACCCGTATGTTTCGGTCCGCCAGAGTATAGGGAATTCTCAAGGCAGGATCCTGAACTGATCCAAATACTGCATCAATATAGGGAGCATAGGTCTCGATATCTGGTGACATTACCACGATGTCCGATGGTTGCAGGCCAGGATATGACCGAAAAAAGTTCAGTATGTTATCATACAATACTTCCACTTCCCGCATGGGACTATGGCAGCAATGGATCTGAATCGAATTGTCATTTTCTGTCACTTCGCAGGGAGGATATTCCGGAGTGCCACGCTCACGGAGATTCAAGATATCGGATTGAACGGTAGCCAGAAGAGTTTCTTTTTCATTATCTATAGGAAATGAGTACTCTTCAGGTGAGTACTGATGTAGTCTGGCCAGAAAATCGCGTCCATACTTTCCCCATGAAGAAAGAAGGGTGTTTCCACGTTCTAAATGAAGCTGTGTTTCGGAGATTCTTTTCTTTCGCCTTTTTAGATTTTTGTTCAGGAGTTTAGTGATCTCTTTTTCTGAGAGAATGTCATCCCAGTATTCTGCGCAGGGATTGAGCACAAAAAAATTGACCTCAGTAACAGTAGAGAGTGCATTGAAAAGATCGGTATGAAATGGTGGAAGCGCTGAGATTCCAAAGATACTAACCCTTTGAGGAAAGAGCTCTTCTTGAATGTTTGTTTCCGTTAGTTTTTTAAATAATGATTGTTTAAGTCGTGCCAGATGAATAGAGTCATCATTAAAAAGCGTGCGCCACAGAATTGCCTGCCAATGGTTTTGCTGTTGATCCTGTTCCCATTGCATGATCATCTCCGGGCGATAGACCGTATATTGATCGAACAGGTCGGCTATCTTTTTGGATAGTTGGAACAATTTGATAGGATTGGAATCGGAGAGATAATTGGATAATGGTTTAAATTGAACCGAATGGAGGTGGTCCGGGAGTGTTTGCATGATTTTCCAGGCCAAATACTGTGGTTCCGATAGTAGGTGCTGGGGCAGGTCCTGAATTACAATCGAAAAAAGCTCTTGAACAAAAGAGTTCGGAAAGAGGTAGCGGCAGTTTGCCCAGATTCCCAACTCTTTAGCCAGTTGCATGGAAAGCCATCTTTCCATACCCCGGTTTTGGATGACTATGATTTCCTGGTCAAGGGGAGAGGATAGAGGCTCTTTAATGATCTGGGCAAGAATTGTGACCAGACTTTCCATCCGGTTACTGCTATAGAGGTTCAGACCTGACATGATCTCCTGGGCATACTTTCAGGGACGACCGGAAAAGTGGCCGTCCCCTAAATGGTTATAGAGGTTTAATCGGAACATGTATATCGACAATGTGCTTGTTTTCCGGATGTTCTGCTGGATCATTCAGGTATAGTTCATAACAGAGTCCATCATCCATTTGATATCCGCTCTGTGGCAACCATTCTCCACAAATATAATCCCACGCATCCTGAAATTGATTGGAATTGATCTCAAAATGGCCAACAGCATACTTTCCTTC
>JAAYPC010000335.1 GCA_012519985.1 Fibrobacter sp. | reverse complement strand
TGATCCGATGATTCTTTAATCTTGTTTATAGATTCACTCATGCGCTCCATCGCCATTTTGCCCTGAGTTGCATTATGATTTGCTTCACTGGCTAATGTTTTTGCCCTTTCGGCATTTTCCGCATTCTGTTTTGTCATAGAGGCCATCTCTTCAAGACTACTGGATATTTCTTCAAGGCTTGAGGCCTGTTGATTTGCACCCTGAGCCAACGATTGACTACCTGCAGAAATCTGCTGACTTGCAGAAGCGACCTGTTCAGTACCCTGGCTTACCTGCTGCAGCGCATCATTGAGGTTGTTTATTGAAATGTTGCAGACATTTTTCAGTTTTTCCATATCGCCTTTGTAATCACCCATGATCCTGGCAGTTAAATCTCGTTCAGCAACTTTTTGCAAAACATCGCTGGTTTCATTTATCGGTTCTATAACCGCATCCAGAGTCTTATTGAAACCATCGACCATATCCTTATAAACGCCGTTGAACTTTTTAATATCACCACGAGCTGAAAGATGGCCTTCCAATGCTTCATTAGCCAGCATTATAGTTTCATCGGATACCATGTCAAGGCTTTTTTTAAGTTGAGCAAAAGCTTTTCCTGAGATCTTGATTTTTTCGATCATCTTATTAAATGCCCGCCCAAGAATTCCAATCTCATCTTCTGAATTTACATCCAGCTCTTCTGCTTTTATTTCAACAGATTTCGAAAGGTCTCCGTTTGATCCAGCAATCAAATTTTCAGAAAGATTTGCCAGATCCTCTTCTGCTATTTTTTTGGCAGTATTGACGATTCTATTTACCGGACGAGTAATAGAAAGAGTAAGAAATACACCAAGGAGTATTCCAACCAGAGTGGCAATAATTACAAAAGTGATAAGCAGATTACGCATTTCTGTATAAATACCATTGCTCTCTTCAAACATTTCCTTGCCTCTTCTGGTCTTATACTGTGCCAATTCTACTAAGGCTTTGTCTGTTTCATCACCTATTTCTCGTGTTTTTGTCAACTTATCCATTATAGTATTGTCTACTTTTATCAATTCATGATTATTAATGGTATTAATCAAATCATTCAAGCTCTTCGAGTATTCCTCATATATAGATTCTGCCTTCTGAATGATCCTCTTCCCTTCTTCCTGGAATGTCGAGTTTTTCGTTTCCATTATTGATTTTTTAACTGCTTCGATATAATTATCTAATCTTTTTTCATAATTTTGCCGATCATTGGTAGTACTTGCCAGAATCATATTCAGCACTTCGCGTTCCATCAATACCATATTAACATTTGCCTCTTTAGCATGACCTATTCCAAGCAGATGGTTATTATACATCGTTTTAATCAATTGATTTATCTTACCCATGTTACTTATGCCCATAACACCAATTACCATGGTAATCACGGATACAATCATAAAACCACCAATTAACTTCGGACCTAACTTTAACTTATTCAACATAATAGCATTCCTTTCGCAATAGTTTTTTTCTCGCTGATAAGCACGACTGAAATGATTGCAGGTTCAACTGTTTCACATTACTTACGGATTTTTTCCATAGTCCCTCGCTTTTGATGAAGTGATATATCATTTGAATTTCTTAACAATCTTAATTTCACAAATTGTCTGGCTCCGCTTTCAACCGCATCCCATAACTCCTTCAGGTTGAACGGTCGCAACATATAGTAAAACACATTCTTTGATCTTATAAGTTTTTCAAGCTCTCTGGTATTTTCTGAAACCGATATTATAACCGCTG
>JAAYPC010000334.1 GCA_012519985.1 Fibrobacter sp. | reverse complement strand
GCATTAGTATGGTGCCGGGTTTACGCTTCGATAAGTTGATAAGATTCCTCCGTCCCCGTGGAAAGCATTCGTTTCAATCGGAATTCAGCGGCATTTGATTCCTCCGTCCCTGGTGGAAAGCATCCGTTTCAGTTTTTAGTGCGGGCTGTTTGGATCAGACTGCGGACAGATCGAATCACACTGCGGACCGTATGGATCAGACTGCGGACAGATCGGATCATATTGCGGACCACCTGAATCTGATCGCGGGCAGACTCGAATTGAAACCCAAAAGGGAAAAAGCCCTAAATTTTCCCCATAATGTCCATATCTTTTCTGCCTGATGGGGAAATTGGATCAAAAGCATATAAGCATCAGCACATAAAAGTTCACTTTGAGGGCATCTACTTCTATTACTCTGCATAAAGCTTTGTGAAAAATGACCTCATGTGCTAGGCGTTTCCGTTCTTAAGTCCCCCAACGGGGGATTTAGGGGGCGGGAAATTAAGGCCGCATCGGTTAAATTTGTTAACAATTGGAATTAAGCCTTATGGCTATGGGATTTAGGGGACCGAGATTAGGGGGCTCGGGATTAGTGTGACTGCAATCAGGGCCACGGACAGTTTTATGGCCAAAAATTTTACCTCTGTTTATTCGAACTCTTACATAGGTAAAATCGCCCGCTGCTGTATTTTGATATAAGAGGCAAACAAGTATTTTCAAAAAACGGATTTACCTGCCTGATGTGTATTCATTCAGATCTAATAGATCTCAGCTATGGTTTGAACTTGCATAGATCATCGCAAGAATTCATATTCCAAGGGTAATTTTTAAGCTTAAAAGCTTATTTCATAAATAACAGATAATAATGTTGAGATTAAAGTTCTCAGTCCTTTGAGACCAATTTTATTAAAGAAGTAAAGAGAGTGAAATGAATGCAGAGTTATTCATATTAAGAATTCCGGCGATTCTTCTTGCGCTGACTATTCATGAGTTTGCTCATGGATGGATGGCGTTGAAGCTGGGGGATCCCACAGCCAGAGATGCAGGGCGACTGACACTTAACCCTGTTGCTCACCTGGATGCCATTGGGGCGCTGATGCTTCTTTGGGGACCGTTTGGATGGGCAAAACCAGTTCCGGTTAATGGATATTACTTTAAAAAGCCTAAGAGAGACATTTTTCTGGTTAGTGCTGCTGGGCCGCTATCCAATATTTTACTGGCCTTCGTTCTTGGTTCGATCCACAGGATACTCCTGACCTATTCACCAGCACTTATTAATTCTATTCCTTATCTGCAGCAGTTTCTGTTTTTAACCATACTGCTGAATTTGGGTATCTCGTTTTTCAACCTCTTGCCGATACCGCCGCTGGATGGATCCAAGATTCTCCTGAGTATGCTTCCTGATAAATGGATACCTGGATATCTTGAAAAAACCAAACATATACCTCTGATTTTTATGGGTTTACTAATATTTGACTGGGTGACGAATAAACCTTTTTTCTCAAAATACATTTTTATGTTTTTCGATCCATACCAGTCATTCTGGATGCACCTTATTTATGGAAAGTTTTTCTGATGGGTCAGTTAACAATAATACCTGAAAAAATCAAAAAGATAGTTAAAAAATTCAATGACACATCGATTATAGTTGTCGGTGACATTATGCTTGATGAGTATCTGTGGGGGGATGTGAGAAGGATTTCTCCTGAGGCACCAGTACCGGTAGTACATGTGGAATCGGTGAGCAGAAGGTTAGGGGGCGCGGCAAATGTGGTGCAAAACCTTCAAAAGCTGGGCATAAAGCCGCTTCTTATATCGGTATGCGGGAAAGATGAAAACGGAAAAAACCTGATATCTATTCTTGAAGAGCAACGCTGCTGCTCCGAGGGTATACATATTTCCGCTTATCGGCCTACCACAATCAAGACCAGGATTGTTGCCAGAAATCAGCAGGTTGTTCGTGCAGATCGTGAACTGGTCGAAGATCTGAATGAACAGGAGAGAGAGCATATCTGGGCCAGATTTGAGGAATTTTTTGAAAGGGCTCAGGGGGTAATTATCTCTGATTATGGAAAAGGAGTGATTTCTCAACCTCTGATTAAACATATTCTTGAAAAATGCATAACCAACCAGAAGTTTGTAGCCATAGATCCCAAAGAACGCCATTTCGATGCTTTTAAGAAAGCCTCTGTTATTACTCCCAACCTCAGGGAGGCTCACGTAATGGCAGGGCTTACATATCGAAACTGCTCCGATGAAGAGGTAGAGCAGCTTGGGTGGAAGTTAATGGACCAACTTGAGCTTCCTTATCTGCTTATAACCCTCAGTGAAAGAGGGTTGGCGCTTTTTGAAAGACAAAACCGTCTCTTTACCCACCTGCCAACTGTTGCCAGAAAGGTTTTTGATGTAACAGGAGCCGGGGATACGGTCATAAGTGTATTTTCGGCTGCTTTTACTTGTGGAGCTACTCCTTTGGAAGCTGCATTCCTGGCAAACCACGCGGCAGGCCTCACTGTTGCCGAACTGGGAACTGCATCAGTCGATCCTCAGGCGATTCTTGCTGATTGTGGTATACTATAGACATTTGGGGAAATAATCTGCAGATTCTTGCAGAACCATTAACCCCCAAATTATTTTTTCTTCATATCGGGGCCCATAACTCAGTCGGTTAGAGTAGCGGACTCATAATCCGTTAGTCCAAGGTTCGAGTCCTTGTGGGCCCATAATAATCTTTTTTGGGGAGGTATTTTGCAGCCCTGCTTGGTTTGCATAAAATCTATCAGTTACAAAGCTTAAATTGTTTTTCGATATAAAAGCACCAAAATAATGGTGCTTTTTTTTTGTTTTTTTGGCTCTCTCTCATGGAGGAATTATGATCGAAGATTTAGAAAATCTTAAGCAGCTTCAGGAAATAGATCTCCGCATCCACGAACAGGAACTTGCTCAGAAACAATTTCCGGATACAGTTGAAGAACTTGAAGGCGCAATAAAAAAAGCAAAGGAATCTCTGGAAAACTATCAGACGAAACTGAACAAAACACAGGCAGAAGTCAATTCACTCGATGATCATATCCAAAAAAGTCGTGACCTGCTCGAAAAAAGCCAAAGCAAACTCAATTCCATTAAAACCAATCGCGAATACGATGCAGTTCATGCAGAGATTGAAAATCAAAAGAATTCAATCAATTCTGTAGAAATACGCAAAAAAAACCTGCTCGATGAAATTGAAAAACTTAACAATACAATTGAAGAAAAAAGCAAAGAATACCAGCAGATTAAAAGTGAGAACGAACCCCAGATTTCTGAACTCAAAAAAAAGATAGCCGCAATCGATTCGGTCATAGCAGGCATAGTCAAAGAACGCAACGAAATCGCTCCAAAAATCAGTAAACCTATTCTCAGAACCTATGATCTGATCAGAAAAAAAAGAAAAAACGGAAATGCCCTCAGCAGCATTACTGGAAAAACCTGCGCTGTTTGTTACAAGGTTCTGGAACCTCAGCTCTATAATGAAATTAAACGCGGCAGAAAAATGCTTCTGTGCCAGAATTGTGGTTCCATTTTTGTCTGGGGTGGAGATTCAAAAGAGTAGTATATTCCTTTTTTCCCGCATCATTCCAGGATTGGTTTTTGAAACAACCTATTTTGAAAAAGCAGAGCGAAGAAACCTTTGTTCGCTCTGGCCCTTTTAATTTATAACAGAAAGACCCAGCTACTTATTTTCCAATCAATTCTCCTATGAATGTATTTAAACTATATCGGCGCATGATTTCCTATCTGACAGTTTACTGGCAATGGATAGTTCTTTCTGTTACCCTATCTTGTCTGGTAGTCATTTTTGAAGGACTCTCATTATGGTTTGGAGCCAGCCTTATAAAGACCCTGTTTACACCTGAAAGCCAGGTTCTGGTTTTGGATCCACAGATTACATTTTCCAACCTCAATGATCACCTGAAATACTGGACATATCAACTGGTAAAACAGGACACCCCCATGAAATCGCTGCAGATAGTCTGCGGTATCATGGCTGTGACTTTCTTTTTAAAAAATATTCTTATCTATCTTAAAGCGTTGGTTACCTGCAGGCTCAACCTGAACGTGGTAAGGGACATGCGCAACCAGCTTTACGATCATTCCCTGCGTCTGCCAGTAACCTACTATGACCGGAACAAATCCGGCAACATCATTTCTTTGATTGTCAATGATGTGGAAAATATCAACAACTCCATGACCAGCACTTTTGACAAGCTGCTTGTGGAACCCTTGCGGGTGCTCTTCTTTATCGGTATGCTTTTTGTGATCAACGTCAAGCTCACACTCGCCGTTTTCATCATCTTTCCCATCATGGGTGTTCTGATAAGCCAGATAAGCAGGGCCGTAAGGCGTAGAAGTAAACGGGTGCTTGAATACATTGCCGGGCTTTTGTCCATACTTCATGAAACCATCAGCGGTATACGTGCTGTCAAGATGTTCAACATGAACCAATACGAGCTTCAGCGCTTTAAAGAGGAAAACCGCAAATTCATTCATAGCTCTTTCCGGGCAACCAGTATCGGTGCCATCTCAAGTCCTCTGACTGAAGTCCTTGGGGTGGTGGTAGTTATTATTCTGTTATGGTACGGTGGTCAACAGGTGCTGATGAAGGGAAGCTTCGGAGCAGAAGATTTTGTTCGTTTCCTGATCTTCCTTTTCTCCACATTTGCTCCGCTCAAGGCTATAACCGCTATAGCCAACACTCTGCAGCGTGGATTTGCTTCTGCAGAAAGAGTATTTACTGTTCTGGATGCTTCCCGTGAAGAGCTGAAACCGGTTCAACCAGACAAAATACCCGCTTTTAAAGACTCGATAACTTTCTCCGATGTACATTTCTGCTATCCTGGTACAAATGAAGAAGTACTTAAAAATATCAACTTTTCTATCCCCAAGGGATCCATTGTGGCGCTTGTAGGTTCAAGCGGAGCCGGAAAAAGCACAATTCTGGATCTGGTACCTAGATTTTATGAGGTCTCTTCAGGGCAGATATGTATCGATGGTAAAAATATCAACGAGATGGATCTTTGCGGATTACGTCAGCTTTTTGGAATCGTATCTCAGGACACCGTTCTTTTTAACGATACAGTCAGTAATAATATAAGGTACAGTATGCCAGATGCCTCCCTTGAGCAGATAATTACGTCTGCAAAGGCTGCAAATGCACTGGAATTCATTGAGAGATTACCCTCGGGTTTCGACACGATTATCGGTGAGCGTGGGGTGACACTCTCGGGAGGACAGCGGCAAAGGCTTTCAATTGCCAGAGCGCTTCTTCGGAACCCTCCGGTCCTGATTCTGGATGAGGCTACTTCCGCTCTGGATACAGAATCTGAACGGCTGGTACAGGCAGCAATAAATAACCTTATTGAAAATCGAACTGCACTGGTGGTGGCACATCGGCTCTCCACCATAACTCATGCAGACCGGATCATTGTGATGGAAAATGGGGAGATCGTGGAGACAGGCAGTCATGAGGAACTTCTTGCGCTCAACAGAAGGTACAAGTATTTCTACGATATCCAGTTTGCTCCTGTAAAGAATTCTGCCTGAGGATTTTTTCAACCCTTCGCAGCCATCATTTTTTTAATCAGCGCTCTGTTTGGTATCACATAATCGATCACTGAAAGAAGGGTATAAATGGTAGGAAGAAGCATTACCCAGAACGCCGGATGAAACCCCAGGAATTGTGCGGGAATCCATTTAACCTGATACATCCTTTGAAGAGCAATCACTGCGATAACCCCGAAAGTGGCTATTCCCTGAAGAACCGCTTTCGCTTTTCCCGATTTGCGGGCAGCCAGTACCACTCCACTAGATGCGCATACGATTCTAAGCAGTTGCATGAATGCATCCCTGTAAAAAAATATCAGATACATCCATAAAGGGATTATTCCTGAAACCATAAATGAGATAAAGACCGTCTGACGAGATACACTATCAGCAATGGGATCGAAAACTTTACCAAAATCAGTTACCTCATGACGAGCTCTGGCAATAGTGCCATCCAGCAGGTCTGATATTTCGATCAATGCAGCCAGAGACAAAGCTATCCAGATCCAGCCATTTGTGTCGGAACGGTATCCGCTGATAAATACATAAGCAAAAAGGGGGGCGATAATTACCCGGGAAAGTGTAAATACCGTGGCTAAATTCATGACTGCTCCATATCTGTTTCCATGGTGATAATTGCTTAAAATACAAACTGTACATACAAAAAACAGGATGCATTTAAAGAACAGATTGTATTTTTAACTATTATAACCTATAATCTAACATTGACTCTTATTTAACTGTGATAAAATGTCTTCTATATGAAGAAAAAAGATTTAACACAGTTTTTTGAGTAATATTCTGTTCGTGATTTCAGGTTATGTTTTTGCTTAATAATTAAGGGTAAATACTGCATTGTTTTCTTTTAAAAGAGGAGCACTTATGATCGGGAAGATTCTTTTCCTACCTTTTTGGATAATCTCAAAAATTGTTTGTATGCTATGGGGTTCGATTAAACTGGTTATCGCTTTGTTTTTTGGCGTGTTCCGCCTTTTCTTCAGCCATCTGTTTGGTGCTATAATAGGTGCAATCACAGGGTTTCTGCTGGGAAGAAAACATATAGGAATAAAGATCTTCAATCATCATCATCATAAGAAACCTCATAAAAAAAGTAATGCCTGAAAAGAAAGAGCCAGCAAACAGAAGTCAGTAGTACACTACCAACTTCAGTTCTCTGGCCTCTGTTTCTTAGCCTGCAGAAATTTTGACGTTTTTCACTTCCTTGTTGGCCAGCCGTACTCCAGCAGCTTTGGCACCTTTAACCAGAAAGTCGTTGATTACAAAAGTTTCTTCCAGAACTTTAAGCTTTGGTTTAGGTTTATACTCTACCTTCACTATTCCTTCAGAATCGGTGCTGAGTTTGAGCACTGTGCAATTCTCCGGAATGATACTATAACCTTTATTTAGAATAAACTGTTCGATTCTGCACCGCTTGAGATAGGGGAATTTGGTTTTATCATCACGGTAAACGACATTGAAAACCAGCTCCTTATCGACAAAACCGCAATGAAGCATGCCTTTGTCCACAAAAAGCTTGTCAGGGACATCCATGACCGAGTAAGTTCCGGATTTTCTGATAACCAGTATCCGGTCATACTGGGAGACATCAAAAAGGAGATTTCCGTTGACCTCATATCCCAGATATCCGGTGTCTTTATCGTAGCGCAATTTAAGGTTACGCTGTGCAGCCTCTCTGACATCCACCTTTTTAAGTGAAACCAGTTCTGTTCTGCGGGGATACGCTTTATGATATTTGTCTATCAGTTTCTGAAGGAAACCGATGGAATAATCGATTATGGAAGCCAGTGCTTCACGGATCTCTTTAAGCCGGTTCTTTATCTCCTGCATCTCTTTTTTTGCCCGGTTGATATCGTAGGCACTTATTCTGCGGATAGGAATTTTTAACAGCACTTCCACATCTTCCAAAGTGACTTCTCTTCTGATCTGATCGGCAAAAGGCAACAGACCATCGATAACTGCCTTTACCACCGCATCGGCAGTGGTCTTCTCTTCTATGCGTTTATAAATGCGATTTTCAATGAAGATCTGTTCCAGTGTTTTTGCATGAAGTTTGTCTTTAAGATGCTTCTCTTCCAGTTTCAACTCAGCGGTCAATATATTTACCAGTTGATTGGCATTATACTCAATTACTTCTGAGACTGACATCGAAACCGGCTTGTCATCCTTGATGACCATCAGGTTTACAGAAATGCTGTTTTCACACTCTGTAAAAGCATAAAGTGCATCCACGGTTTCTTCAGCATGAACCCCACGGGCCAGTCGTATCTCCACTTCCACATTTTCTGCTGTATAATCGCTTATTCCTGAAATCTTGAGTTTTCCCTTTTTAGCGGCATTCTCAATGGAATTGATTATTGATTCGGTAGTGGAGCCAAAAGGAAGTTCACGGATCACGATCCTCTTTGGATCGCTGGTGTCCAGTTTAGCTCTCACAAGAATCTTGCCATTACCGTCATTGTATTCAGAAACATCGGCCAGACCGCCACTTGGAAAATCCGGGTAAAGTAAAAGCTGTTCTCCTCTAAGACAGGCGATTTCCGCTTCAAGCAGTTCGATGAAATTATGGGGCATAATCTTAGTGGCCATTCCAACCGCAATACCCTCTGCGCCCATTGCAAGCAGTACAGGTAATTTGGCAGGTAAAGTCACCGGTTCCCTGTTTCTTCCATCGTAGGAGTCAAGAAACTCGGTAATTTCCGGATTGAAAAGGGTTTCTTTGGCCAGTTGTGAAAGTTTGCACTCAATGTATCGGACAGCAGATGCAGGATCACCGGTATAGATATTGCCAAAATTACCCTGTTTATCGATAAAAAGGTCCTTGTTTGCCAAAGAGACCAGTGCATCACCAATGGATGCATCACCGTGAGGATGATAACGCATGCATTGACCGACCACATTGGCCACCTTATGGAATTTCCCGTCATCCATTTCCCAGAGTGTGTGCAGGATTCGCCGCTGGACCGGTTTGAGCCCGTCGTTGATATGAGGGATTGCGCGGTCTTTAATTACGTAAGATGCGTATTCTATGAAGTTAAGATCGTAAAGATTTTTTATATATGCCATTATCGCAGGTTCTCCATTATGTAATCCCGGCGCTCAGGAGTGTTTTTCCCCATGTAAAATCCGAGCGTTTCAGCTATATTTTTTACCGATTTTACATTTACTTCGATTAAGCGCATATTCGGTCCGATAAACTGACCAAATTCCCTGGGGGAAATTTCTCCCAGCCCTTTGAATCGGGTCACCTCCGGATCTTTTATTTCTTTAATCGCAAGATCACGTTCTTTTTCGTTGTAACAGTATCTGGTAATTTTTTTGTTTCGCACCCTGAAAAGGGGAGTCTCCAGAATAAATACGTGTCCGGAAACAACCAGTTCCTCAAAGTAATTGAGAAAGAAAGTCAGCAGGAGATTTCTGATATGGTAACCATCCACATCTGCATCGGTAGCCATGACCACCCGGTTATATCTCAGGTTTTCGATCCCGTCCTCTATTCCCAGAGCCATCATCACATTGTAAAACTCTTCATTCTGGTAAATTGCCGCACGATTTCGCCCGTAAACATTCAGAGGTTTACCCCTGAGGGTAAAGACCGCCTGAGTGAGTACATCGCGTGAAGAGATTATGGATCCGCCGGCAGATTGACCTTCGGTTAAAAAGATGGTCGAACTCTCACCACGTGCTCCGTCCTGAAGGTGATACTTGCAGTCGCGAAGGTTGGGTATTTTTATCTCGATTCGCTTTGCAGCCTCTTTAGCCTCTTTTTTAACCGCATTCAGCTCGGTGCGAAGTTTCTCATTCTGTGCGATTTTGGCTTCAAGCTGCTTTGCTGATTCCATATTCTTATGAAGATAATCGACAACACCGGATTTTACTTCAGATACAATCCATCCGCGGATTTCTGTATTCCCC
Source organism: Fibrobacter sp. (assembly GCA_012519985.1). Lineage (GTDB taxonomy): Bacteria > Fibrobacterota > Chitinivibrionia > Chitinivibrionales > Chitinispirillaceae > JAAYPC01. Next base: position 3,412 of record JAAYPC010000334.1, on the reverse strand, counting down.
AGCTTGTTTTTTGTCTGAGACTCAAAGACCGGATTCTTCAGTTTTATGGCTATAGCTCCACCGATCCCTTCACGGACATCCACTCCGCTATAGTTCTTCTTGAAATACTCATTGACACCCTTTAAGATACCCTCCCTGAATGCACTCAGATGAGTACCGCCATCGGAAGTATTCTGCCCGTTAACAAAAGAAAAGTAGGTTTCTCCGTAACTGTGGGTATGAGTAAACGCAAACTCGAGCTGTTTGCCATTGAAATAAGCTATGTTATAGATCGCACTGTCCCCGATTTCATTAGACAGAAGATCCAGAAGACCGTTTTTAGACTCAAATTTCTGATTGTCGAAATAAAGCCTGAGCCCGGCATTAAGATATGCATAGTTCCATAATCTTTTTTCTACGTATTCATAATTGAAGCAATAATCACCGAAAATATCACTGTCAGGAAGAAATTCCACAAAGGTACCATCAGCTTCAGTTGTTTTCCCCTTTTTTTTACTTTTCAGTGTTCCACGCTGGAAAACGGCTTCGAAATATTCTCCGTCCCGATAGGAGACAACCTTGAAATGACTGGACAACGCATTAACTGCCTTTGTTCCAACACCATTTAACCCTACACTGAACTGAAAAACATCATCATTGTATTTTGCTCCGGTGTTAATGGTGGAAACGCAGTCAATCACTTTCCCCAATGGAATTCCCCTGCCATAGTCGCGAACCGAGACCTTCTGTTCCCGGATACCTATGTCTATCTTTTTACCATATCCCATTATGAATTCATCGACAGCATTATCGATAACTTCTTTTAAAAGGATATAGATTCCATCATCAGGATTGGTTCCATCACCCAGACGCCCGATGTACATGCCCGAACGCAGCCGGATATGTTCAAGGGAACTTAATGTCTTGATCTTGCTCTCATCATAAACAGATACTGATGGATTTTTACTCATAAATATTAATTCTCAGTTGAAGTATATACAGAATTTTTTGTAAATAGAACAGTTCTTGCTGGAAGATAAGAAAAATAACCAGAGGTATTCCGGCATTGTTCCAAGAATATAAATAGGTCGTAAAAGGGAAACAAGTAACAGGCAACAGTTTGAAAGATTATTCAAAGCTGCTTAATGATATCTGCAAATCTCGCTTCTTTACCCTTTATCAGTGTTATTACGTACAGAAAGGACTGAAATTTAATCTGATCCGTATAGATTTCTTTAATAAGTATCTTTTAAAGTAGACAATCGTTAATTTCTTTAAGCTGTTTCGCAGGAAAAAGGGGACCCGGGCATAGCCATAGGGTTAAGATTTGAAACGCATTCCAGCCCCCTAAATCCCCCAAAGGGGGACTTAGGACCGGAAGGGGACTAAGAAGTCCCGTAGGGACCTGATATTTGTAAGAGAACTAAGATTGTGGTTAAGATCTACTGTGGCGTTATGAGATCCTAAAGTCCCCCATCGGGGGATTTAGGGGGCAGGGGATTTAGGGGGCATAGGGAGATTTAGCAGACATCGGGGAAATTTTGTTAACAATCGGAATTAAGTCTTATGGCTGAGGGACCCGGGGCTCATTGCAGAGTTGAAATGCGGCTACCTGGAACTCAGAAAAGAACCTGTGCCTAGCTTAACCCGAAAATCCAATTTAAGTCGCTATTGGTTTTCAGCAGATAGCTTCCAGCCAAAACATTGATATGAGCAGAAATACGGGCTTCGTACTCTTCAAGGGAGATCCGTTCTCCGTTTATCCATTCCACCATCTCAGTGCTTAGCTCATCGATATCTTTTCTTCTCATGGCCAGCTCCTCTACTTATAATTATTATATTGAATGGGTTTGGCGATCTCAACTTTTCTTTTTATTTTAGGGTTGTCCCGAAAAAGGAAAAAACAGTGCTTTGAAGAAAGGTATCAGGGAAAACTAAATGAAATATCTCCTTTTTCTTTTTCTGTGTAGTATTGCTGTTTGCTACGGCCAGGAACAGATCGAACCCTGGGAACGGTTAGGGCTTTCTAAAACCGAATGGATGATGATAGAGGAAAACCGCATGCCGATGAAACAGGTGGAATATCTGCTGAAGTCTGGAATAGGTATCAGTGAGTATTTCAAAAAGCCCTGGGTGGAGCTTAATATGACTGAGCAAAAATGGATCGAAAAGAAACGATCCGGGATGAGCAGTTATGATATCGAAATTGAAGCAAAAGCAAGCAATGCAGAATGGAAAACCGAGATGAAAAGCGGTTTCCGTTCAGAGATGAGCGGAGTCTCAGAGAATGCAGAAAGCTTCTCAGCCCTTATTCCAGGAGTTCAACAGTTCAAATCCCGAAGCGTTGCTAAAGGAATCATCATGTCTTCGATTGCCTTGGGAGCTGTCACCTGGTGCACTGCCAGCAGCATTTCCGATAAGCGATTCAATTCACTGCCGATTTTTGCAGTTTTTGTTCCGGATGTAATCTGGAGCTTTGTCGATTATAAAGTTTCCAAAAGGCGCAAGAATCAGTGACTACTGTATTTTTAACCGAAAAACAATGCTATGCATGCGGAAGTAAGAGTCAGTATCCACTGGTCGATCTAACTTTAAGTATTGTTGGGCCCAGAGACCTGGATGGCAGGCCAGCTCTTATACAACGTTCTTTGGTTTATCTCTGGATTCAGCGCTGTTTTGAATGCGGATACAGTGCCCCGGAAATATCTCAGGGGACTGCGGAAGAGGTTTGTTTTATCGAAAAACCGGAATATCAGGCCCAACTAACTTGCAAAGAATATCCCGATACTTCTAATTCCTTTCTTTGCCATTCAATGATTATGGAGCAAACAGGCCAGTTTGCAGACTCCGGATGGGCAGCAGTGTTTGCCGCCTGGATCTGTGATGACAATGGCTATATTCAATCGGCTGTCAAATGCAGAGAAAAAGCACTGGAACTGTTCGCCAAAGCAGCAGAACACAACCAGGGCTTTGGAGAGAGTCCTGCAGAAGAGCAGCTTTATCTGGCAGATCTGCATCGACGGTGCGCTCATTTCGAGCAGGCTTCCCTGATCTGTCAGTCAGAACTTCAAAAAAGTCATCCTGAGCGCATTTATGATCTTTTCTGTCTGGAAAAGCATTTGGTCGATAAAAAAGACACCGGATGCCACAATGATACCGAAATTGATGATTTGAATGCTTTTCAGGATCTGTCACATTAAAATCAAATCCCTGCTGCGTGGTGCCATTCCGACGTGCGCAGGGTGTCATTCTGAACGATTCTGGTAAGGCATGCGCCCTTTATTGGCTACAGCTAGCCCTTCAGCCAGTAAGTCAGAATGCGAGCGCTTTTGCCTTCTACATTAAGCCGTCTCCATCTTTCGCACATTTTAAAGCCGAGAAACGTGAAGAAAATCACATGATACACTTCCCACCATTCCTTAATACTGTATTG
>JAAYPC010000333.1 GCA_012519985.1 Fibrobacter sp. | reverse complement strand
GCTCCCTCGTTCAGCAATTCCGATATCTTCTATGGCATTGATCTGAATCGATTCGATGTAATGGCTGTTCCATGCAGGAAGGAAAGCTGTGTTGGCAAAAGCGGGAATTATCAGGGACATGGTTCAAAACCATCTGCTTCAGCTCCTATGTCTTATCACCATGGAGACACCATCCAGTCTGGACCCTGAAGACATACGGCAACAGAAACTGGGCGTATTGAAAAACATAAAAATTGAGGAATGCTATCGATTTCAATATGAAGGGTATCTTCAGGAAAAAGGAGTTGATCCTGAGTCCAAAACCGAAACCTTTGCAGAGTTGAAACTGGTTATTAACAATATGAGATGGGCCGGGATGCCGGTTTATATACGGTGCGGCAAGGCGGTTCACAGAAAGGGAATAGAGATAGGGGTGACTTACAGATCGGTTCCTGCAGTTCTGTATAATAACAAGAATGATCTTGAGCCTAACCGGATCATTTTCAAGATTCAGCCTTCAGCGGGAATTATTCTTCAACTGATGAGTAAAGTGCCTGGGACCGATCAGCAGATTACCGGTACCCACATGAACTTCTGTTACCGCGACTCTTTTCACAGCGAGATTCCTGAAGCCTACCAGCGCTTGCTTTACGATGCGCTCAGAAGTGATCATACCCTCTTTGTCAGTGCAGATGAAACCGAAGCCGAATGGAAAATAGTGGATCCTGTATTGGACAAAGGAGAGGTTATCACCTATAAACCCGGACAACTGCCCCAGAGCAGGTTAAATGTATCCTGGATTGACTTTGACAGTTACTCACATTTCTGTGAGTGAGAAAGACAGTTTCTTTAAAACTTAAGGCAGCCCTTTAAGCAGTTTTAACATTTCCGGTTCTTCGTTTAGATAATATTCTATTCAGATTACTTCTGATTAGATATTGTTTTGATATTAATCCCTTTTTTTCTTATTTGATATTATAACGTTTTTTTTTACCATCAGATACCTGAGTAGTAACGAGATGTCTTAATTTAGAAGGCAAAAACGCTCGCATTCTGACTTGATGACTGAAAGGCTAGCTGTACTAATAAAGGGCGCATGCCTTACCAAATTCCCCACATAAGTTCATAATGACATCTAAGGAAATTTGTGGGATAAATATTACATCCCTACTGGACGTTGAGCCTTGAAAAGACATGATACCGGAAGTTGAAAATGTCCGGTTTTGGCTTTTGTTAGATTGACAGACCACTGCTAAACTATATCCCTTTTATCGAAGGGGGATTTATTTCTTCGATAAAAGGTAATGTGCTGCGATTACATCTCTTCAATCTCTTCGATACCCAGAAGCCACAGACACGACTTCAGTACCGATTTGAATGCACTTACCAGATGCAATCTGAAAGCCTGCTCATCGCTGCCGATAACCTGGCAGGCATGATAGAATTCGTTGAAAACCTGAGATAATTCAAATGCGTAATTGGCAATTATTGATGGTGAAAGCTTTTCGGCTGCAGCGTTTACTGCCTCAGGGAAAAGATTAATCTTCTTGATGATTCTCAGTTCATAGCTGTTAAGCTCTGGTATTTGCGGCTGAGAAGATTCTCCGGCTTTGCGAAGAATAGATGCGGCTCTGGCATAACTATAGAGCAGATAAGGACCGGTATCCCCTTCAAAACTGATTGCTTTTTTGGGATCAAAAAGCATGTTTTTGGTGATGTCAATCTTAAGAAGCTGATATTTGATAGCAGACAGAGCGATCTTGAGGCTTCTATCACTCATCTCCTCATCTGTAAGGGTATATCTCTCTTTAAGTTCGTTAATAGCAAGATCACGGGTTTCTGCAATAAGATCATCGGCATCCACCACTGTCCCCTCACGTGATTTCATCTTCCCCTCAGGAAGCTCAACCATTCCATAAGAGAGATGTTTCATTTTATCTGCAATAGAATAACCCAGCTTGCGGAAGATGGCTATAAGGACCTTGAAATGGTATTCCTGCTCGTTTCCAACCACATAGATCGAACGATCATAGTGGTATTCTTTATCTTTGAGAACTGCAAGAAAGAGATCTTGTACGATATATACTGAAGTGCCATCAGGGCGAAGAAGCACTTTCTCTCCTAACTTTTCGGATTGAAGATCAACTATAACCGCTCCATCTTCGCGCTTTGAAAAAATTTTGCGTTCAAGCCCTTCATTTATGATCTCTTTACCGGATTTGTAGATCTGGCTTTCGAAGTATTCTTTCTGAAATGCGATACCAAAAAGCTTATAGGTTTTCTGGAATCCTTCGAATGCCCATTTATTCATCTTCTTCCATAATTCAACTGTATGAGGGTCACCAGCTTCCCATTTTCTAAGAAGTTCCTGGGCTTTTTCATTCCATGATGGATCTTCAGAAGCTTTTTTACTGAAAAGCACATAATAATCGCCTACAAAATGATCCGATTTTTTCCCAACGCTCTCAGGAGTACTGTTTTCGCCCAATAAATCGTAGGCCAGCATCGATTTGCAGATGTGAACACCGCGATCATTGTTTATTGAGGCTCTGAATACTGAATTTCCGCAGAACTGTAAAATCCTGGAAACGCTCTCTCCAATGGACATATTCCTTAAATGGCCCAGATGCAAGGGCTTATTGGAATTGGGTGATGAGAATTCGACCACTATGCGCTGTGCACGGTTCTGTTTTCCAAATGATTCTTTACCGGCTTCGCTGATAACTTTCTGTGCCATTATCTCGCGTTTAATGAAAAAATTGAGATAACCCGATACTGCGGTGATTTTTTCGATTTCCGGGGGAAGAGCCAGAGATTTGCTGAGCTCATCAGCAATAATAGCGGGGTTTTTGCGAAAGATGCGGGAAAGGGAAAAGCAGGGGAAGGCGAAATCTCCCATCTCATCGCTTGGAGGTATTTCAATAAGCCGCTGGATCTCCTGTTCGGTTAATTTCCCGGAGAGTTCTTTTGTAAGAAGCTGGATAACAATATCTTTCATTGAGCAGATCCTTCAAATTTTAAAAGATTGTGACTCTTAGTTAGTGCTAAAATATACTTTCCTGCATCTGAGGATATTTATTTGATGCAGTGTGCCCCCCTAAATCCCCCG
>JAAYPC010000056.1 GCA_012519985.1 Fibrobacter sp. | reverse complement strand
GATATCGGTTCCCAGAGCAGCAGGTTCAATCAGGGAATCGAGCTCATTCTCATGGTAGGAAATCTGATACTCACTGGAACCGGCTTTCTTTTCTGCCCAGCTTCCCAGTTCTTCCAGAAATTTCTGTGAACTTTTACGCATGTGCCTTAAGATGTTTCTTAACTCTTTGCCATGTCCGTAGATATTCTCTTCAGCCTTAAGTTCACCGGTTTTTAAAACCAGGTTATTGATCTGGTCCAGAAACAGATTTATCCTCGCGGTGTCCAGTTCAACTCTGAGATATCGATGTCCGCAGGATTCCAGATGATGCGCTTCGTCAAAGATTATGGTACCTATTTTACCAAGGAATGAAGATTCCGAGCAGATTTCAGAAAAGAAGAGGGCATGATTAATGATGACAATATTTGAGCTAAGGGCCTGCTGGCGGGCTTTCTGGAAAAAGCAGTTCTGAAAACAGCTACAGCGTCGCCCTTGGCATTCATAGCTTTCTGCAGAAACGAGATTCCAGATTCTGGAAAACCATTTGGGATTGAACTGGTTTTGCTCTTCTATGTCACCGGTTCTGGTTTTTTCGACCCAGGGAATCAGTGGGAGAATGGCAAAGCGTTCCCGCGGTGAAATGTTTCCAATCTCTCCTCTAAGCAACTTTTCCCAACGGTTAATACAGATATAATTATTGCGACCTTTCAAAACAGTATAACGGAGTTTTTCTCCCAGGATTTTTTTCACCAGCGGAAGATCTTTAACAAGCAGTTGGTCTTGAAGATTTTTGGTTCTGGTACACACTAATACTCTGCAGTTATTGGTAATAGCCCACTGGCTGGAGGGTAGCAGATAAGCCAGCGATTTTCCTGTACCTGTGCCTGCTTCGGCTATCAGAATCGAGCTGGTATTCAGGGTATCGACAACCTGAAGAGCCATATCGGTTTGTGATTGTCTTGGAGTAAAGCCCTCTACAGCCAGTTTCAATTTACCATTATCGGAAAACAGCTCTCCGACACTGTTTTTATCGATTGGAAGATAGCTTTCGGGCTCCTGTAAGCGTGTTCCGGGATTTTCTGTTTTATTAAGCTGGAGCAGCACCTGAGCTCTGTTTCCATTCAAAGATTGGATCATTAAGGATTTAAAGAGTGATCCCGGAGCACATGCGGCTATGGTTTGTCGAATATGCATAGGAAGCCCGCTTATTCTTTTTATCAATCTTACAGCGACTTCACCTGAAGCCATGGCATCAAAAAGTGCCCTGTGCGCGTTATCCAGATTGATCTGCAGATATTCACTTACTGCTTTTAATGAGAAACGGGTACTCCCCTGAAGAAGTATTCGTGAAAGGAGTGCAGTGTCTATCAGTTGGCCAGAGAAAGCTGGGTGGCCGGCTCTTTTGAGCTCTTCACTGAGAAATGTTGCATCAAATTCGACCTGATGCCCGCACAGGGGAAGATCGCCGATAAACTGAAGCAGTTTCTCTGCAACTTCAGGGAATGCAGGTGCACTGATTAGCTCCTTATCAGAGATGCCGGTGAGATCTGTGATAACAGGGGGAACTGGTCTGCCAGGATTTATAAATGTGGAGAATTCATCTTCCGGTTTGCCTTTAATAAAGCGAATGGCTCCGATTTCTATCACTCGATCATTTCGAAAATCCAGCCCTGTCGTCTCCAGATCGAAAGCGATAAAATCCGGAACGTTCAATGATACTGCAGTATCATTTTTGTGATCGGTTTTGTTTTTTGAATGACCTTTTTTGGAAGATTTTGAAGTCAGTGGTTTTCTGGCTTCAGACAGAAGTTCTTTTTTGTTACTCTCTGAGAGGAGGTCAAATAATTTCGGCATGTGTTCTCGCTGTTGCTTTGTAAAATTTTTTCAGGATTAAATATAAAACATAAAAGAGAGAGAGCCCTCAGTATTAAACGGCAAAATCAAGTAATTCGATCTCATCGGGAAGCTCTTCGGGTGCTTTTTCGAATAGCTCATGCGATACCCATCGAATGGTCACGTTTTTAATTTTCTGATTCGAGAGTACATCAATCACCCAGGAATACCAGGGTTGTTGAGTCGCAATCAGAAGCATATCCACTTTATGATTCTGAAAAACAGTTCTGAGAGTCTCATAAGTTCCAATGACCTGGTATCCCTGATACTCACTTGGAACAGAGCTGTTACTATCCCATACTATTCCAATTATGTCACCACTTTTCTGTGTTTCGATATTTTTGATGATCTTAGCAGAAATCGCTCCACTTCCCAGAACCACTATTCTTTCGGGTGAGAAGACCAGGCGTTTGAAACGATGTACTATAAGAGGAATAAGTTCTCTGTAGGCAATAAGCAGAAGAGAAATCATTATGGATGACAGTGCGAAAACGACTCTGGAAAAGGCAAGAGACTTAACGAAGTACACCATGGCGAAAAAAAGCAGTGTAGCCAGAAAGCTGGAATTCAATGCGTTTGTCATGGTATAGCGTTTTTTGGAATAGATTCCGTTATAAAAAAACATGAGAAGGAAACTTAAGGTGATAAGGCAGTGTACTCCCTGCATCTTGGAGGCATGTTCACCCAGATATAGGCTGTTGTCATTGAATCTAAGCAGCATTCCGATCCACAGAGTTGTGTTGATGATAATCAGATCGATAAATACCGGAAGGAAGTGGCGGAAAAGCCATCTAGCTGTGTATTGAATCGAGAGAAAGATGATCCCGATAAGAATGAGCCAGTCAGGGAAAAAACCGCCCCTGATATGGCGGTATTTTTTTGAGAATATAACCATGGCTTCATAGAAAGCGAATCTTGAGCGCAAAGGAGATCTGGCAGAGCTTTGTCCCTTACGATGGATGATCTGGGTTAAGGGATGGTACCATACCTCATATCCTTTTTCTCTAACCCTCCAACAGAGGTCGATATCTTCACCATACATGAAAAATTGCTCATCAAATCCATG
>JAAYPC010000332.1 GCA_012519985.1 Fibrobacter sp. | reverse complement strand
TGTAAAGAAAATTAAAAGGTCTGTAAAGAAAATTAAAAGGTCTGTAAAGTAACCCCTAAGGTTGTAGCTTGAACCCAAAAGGTTTTCCGTTAGAGTGGTAAGGTCTGACCCTCTCTCCCGACCAGCCCTGAAGGGCGCTATATAACAGACCAGGCCACAGGCCTGGGTTAACGAGATAGCCGCGATTTTGGATAGCCCTGAGGGGGTGGGATAATCCGATATTGGATCCCGTTTTTGTCGTAGAGATATGAAATCTTCAGGAAGTGTAACCTGTCCTCTCTTATTGTTTAAGTTGGGTCGGACCACGGTTAATTACTGCAATCTCAGTTTATTAACCGATTTCATACGTAAAATTTTAAGCGTTTAGGAAAAATGAACTTTTTGCACGTAGCTTCACGCATATTTAATGCTTCTCACTCGTTTTACTCTATTCTTTGTTTTACTTAATCTCATGAAAAATTGTATGGTCCGACATAATCCAGATTTTCCTGTAAGAGACCAAATATCCAAAAATTTCCCCAATGAATAATCCTGATTCTGTAAGGACAACATGGGAGGCATCCGGATTAATCGGTTAAAAATTGACGGTTAATACCACATACCACCTGGTTTAATAAGAGGATAAGCCTGGTCCGACCCCATCGCAATGAAAAGATGGTGAATCTATCGAGAAGATCGCTCACTATACTGGCTTGCCTGAAGAAAAGATTTCTTCAACAACTTGTACCCATTCCGAAAAAAGGAAATGAGTTGTAAAGTGACATTCAGGATTTTCTTGCGCAGCATTTTGAATTAACTCTCGAATACAGTTATCCGATGGTATTTTACATTTACCTATGTTCAAGTTGTACAGGCGTAATCCCAACTCGTCAATCGGGTAGACTTCCAGTCTTTCGCCAATTCGTGGTGAATGTTTTAACAAAATTTTTAACTTGTTCCGAAGTGCATTCGCAAGTGGTTCGGAGAATGTAGTAAGTAAAATTCTTGCATCCGGATATTTTTTAGCAAGAAATACTGCACGATGTAGTGCTACAATTGTTTTTCCGGTACCAGCAGAACCCGATACCCGTGCCGGCCCATTAAACTCTCTTTCCACAAAATCCAATTGTTGCGGATGCAGAAACACTGACCATTTTTCCCATGGATAATCGAGTGCCTGTTCCAGTTCCTCGATATTGTTCATTACCCGGAATCTTCTTCTGGCATCCGGATGATCGAATGGGTCGGTTACTCCTGCTGGAGCTGAAGCTGTTTGAGGCTTTTTACCTGTAGCAAGCTCAAGCAAAGCTTCGGCTGCTTCACCGGGAAGATGCTCACAAAGAATTAACAGCGAATCTTCGTCCGCATTCTTAACATCATTGAGCCATTCATGAGGTATGCCATAACCAAGGAATTCTTCTTCGGATATATCAGAAAAAAGTGTTGTTTTAGAAGCTGAAGAGGAATTCTCGATATATTTAGGTACATATATTTCTTTGATGGTTTCACGGATTTCAACTAACTGAGCAGCACCTGTTTTGGGGTGAATCTCAATTTTTCTTCTCTGCGCCCATTCGTATGCCTTGTCGTGATGATCAACATAACAGAGCAGCATGCTTGAATCGGTTTTGTGAACAATGATGCGGATATCCATGCTGACACTAGCAGACCAAAAATTGGGATCGCGAGCATTATCCAGTTTATGTAAGCGCAGCCCTGGATTTAAAGGATTGGTTTGAAAGTCAAACACAGTGGTTTTGACCAGTTTCTGTTCCTGACCGGTAAGCTTAGCCAGACTGCCGGTGAATGTGTCTGATATTCGGAATTCCATGCTATCCTAATACCCATTAATCCGGAAAAGTAATTTATTATTTCATGCTGAACACAATAACATCTAGTTTAACGTCTGATTTATATCCGCTTTTAATGTCGTTTTAAGCGATTTATAGGGATCATTGGCACCCAGGAAATATGCCTGACGCACAAAGAAACTTTCTTCATTGTAATCGGTATCTACAAACCAGCAGGCAATACCATCGGCATTGTCACTTATAATCTCACCTGTATTCGGATGGAAAACATCAACGCCATTTATCTTTACCTGAACATAGTTGTTAGTTTTCAGTGGTGAGTTGAAAGTGATTTGGTCAGGCCATGAAGCATTTTGTTTATTTCTTCCAAGTCGTGAAACAAGATTTCTGAATCCTTCTGATTCAAAAACTCCAGCTTTTCTGAGAGTGTCACAAATGTTTCCAACTCCGCTACTGAGCCCCGCGCAATACCAAGAAACTGAAGAAACTCCCCCTTTGTATTCCTGGCCTGCCCCTCTGCTATGTTTGCAGGAATTGATGATGCGGCTCGCCTCATCTGTGAGATAATCCCAAATTTCTCTTCGGCAGGAAAGAATCGCGTAAGTTTGTAAACTTTTACTGTCAAGTCTATTGATTTCTGCCAGACTGTTAGTTCCCGATATGTTTTTAAAGATTTCATAAGGAGCCACTTTCTTGTTGAAACTATCCACTATCCACTCTTCACTTGCAACATCAATATCTGGTTCTCCAAATATTACAAACAGGTTACCTTTACCGGTGTTTTTGAGATCTTCGGCCATGTGAAGGTCTGCATTCATACGGGCCTTTAAAACCCTGATACGACCTAACTTTTCGAACTCTGTGGTGTGTGCTTCATAGATGAAAGCACAGGCTATGAGTACATCAAAATCCGCATCACCACATTCGCGTGCAGCTTTAACAAGATCCTCCCGGGCAACAGTTCCGAACTCTGGTCCGATAAAGATTCCAGCACGCCTCTCAATACCGGTTTCTTTATCACCCTCCATGTACCT
>JAAYPC010000055.1 GCA_012519985.1 Fibrobacter sp. | reverse complement strand
TTTTATCCTCTGCCACTTTATTCAATTCTTTTTACTACACAGGTATTAAAACCTATTCCAGATAAGCCCTGAAGAATAAACCGTTTTAACATTTCCGGTTTTTAGTTTAGATATTTTATTCTGATTAGATATTGTTTTCATATTAATTCCTGTTTTTCAAGATTTGATATTATAACATTTTTTTCCCTCAGATACCTGAGTAGTTACAATTACCAGTTACTGTACACTCGATTGCATGTGATTCTTCCGGAAATGTTTTGGCTACTGTTTATGATTCGATACTCAAATGGGATGGAGAAAAATGGAGCCGATTTACCACATTAATTGGCTATGTCTATTCTCTTGAGTTTGATAAGCAGAATAAACTATACCTTTGCGGTAATTTTACCATTAACGAAGGTATCAAAGCCAAATGCTTTGCAATATGGGATGGCTTAGTATGGTCTTCACCATATCCATATGATGCAGATAAATCTGTTAAAGTATTAGCCATAGATAACTCTGGCAATATCTATACAGGAGGGACTTCATTTGATCAAATATATGCTACTTATGCTTCCAATATAATTAAATGGGATGGAACTTCCTGGAGTGCCCTGGGTCAAAGGGTCAGTGCTGTCACTTACAATTATTCCCGCTATGTCATAAATGATATGGTAGTGGTAAATGATAAGGAAATTTTTGTATGCGGTTTATCCAATCTTGGTTATCCATCATCATTTCTTTCCAGATGGAACGGTAAGAGTTGGAATTTTTTCGAACCCCCTCTTGTTGAAGGAGATGCTCAGTCCGTTTGCAGAGATAAATCCGGTAACGTTTATATTGCTGGTAAACTTGATGAAAGTTCTGCTGGAAGAAAATATGGTAATATTGCGAAATGGGACGGATCCAATTGGCATACTCTTGGGACTGGAATTAATGGCAAAATATTCGCTCTTGCAACAGACAACAAAGGAATTCTTTATGCTGGAGGAGTATTTGATACTGCCGGAGAAGAGCTTGCTACTTGCATAGCCGCATGGAATGGTCAGAAATGGAGCAGGTTGAAAGCTGGAATGTATAACAAAAATGATACAGTCTTTGCACTGGCATGTAACAAAGAGGGGAAGCTCTTTGCAGGTGGCAGATTCAGTTTTGCAGGTGAGGCAGCCGCCAAAAACATTGCCATGTGGGACGGAAAATCATGGAAATCACTGGGAAGCGGCTTAGGAGATTATCAAAGTTCGAGAGTTTATGCACTTGCTTTTGATGAACATGATAACCTGTACGTTGGTGGAAGTTTCGGAACCATCGGAGGGTTACCAGCCAAAAATCTGGCCCTATGGGATGGAACGCAATGGCATCCGATTAATAGCTATGTCAATGAAAAAATAAGAGCCATTGTTTGCGATAAGATGGGTAATGTCTATATCGGTCATGAAAGGGACCTCAATGGAAGCAGTTTGTGGAAATGGGATGGAAATGAATGGTCCTCTTTAGGTTTTGGCACAAGAAAGGGCGGGGTCAGTGTTCTTAAAATTCATGATTCCACGCTGTATGTAGGAGGAAAATTTCATACCGCCGGCAACAACTATTCACCGCTGTTTGCAAAAGTTAATATACATACGATGGGTTTTACAAAAAGCTCACCTGTAATGGTATCTGATGCGGTTCCAAAGATAACCTTTTACATGCAAAATTCGACTCTTTTTTTTCGCAACATTAAAAAAGAAGATGTTATCTCTATTTACTCCCTCTCAGGACGGCTCCTTCGTCAATATCAGGGTATTTCAAATATCAAGCTTTTTAAGATGAGCAGACAACCATTTGTCCTCTGTATAAAAAGATCCGGTGTTGATATAATCAGAACTATAATATTTAAAACATAATACTGTGTTATTGTTTTGTAATTCTTCAAAAGAAAGGGGATTCCTTTTGTTTGTTTTTAAATAATG
>JAAYPC010000331.1 GCA_012519985.1 Fibrobacter sp. | reverse complement strand
GTGAAAATATAAATTTTGCCAATGAACGATATGTATTAAACTGGGCCGGGAAAAGCGATGCTTTCCGACTGATGCAACAACCCACCACTCGAACACTTATGCCGATACCTGAAGAATCGGTAAACTTCGATGACACACAAAATATTTTCATCGAAGGCGACAACTTAGACGTGCTGAAAATCTTGCAAAAAAGCTACTTTGACAAGGTTAAAATGATATATATAGACCCTCCCTATAACACTGGAAATGATAGCTTTATCTATCGTGATCAGTTCTCGGAAACCAAAGCCGAATATCAAAAGCGAGTGGGCGACAAAGACGACGAAGGCTATATGACAAGCGAAGGTATATTCCGGAAGAACTCGCGTGAAAACGGGCAATATCACAGCAATTGGCTCAATATGATGATGCCCCGCCTTTTTTTAGCAAGAAACTTACTAAGAGACGATGGAGTGATTTTTATATCTATTGATGATAATGAAGTTCATAACTTGCGCTTGTTGATGAATGAGATTTTTGGTGAGGAGAATTTTATTGCGAATATTGTTTGGCAAAAAAAATATGCGGCAACCAATGATTCTAAAGGCTTTTCAACAACACATGACTATATTCTCGTATATCAAAAAACCGAATCGTTCTCAAGAAATCTACTTCCGAGAACTAAAGAGCAAAATCAGCCTTATAAAAATGATGATAATGACGGAAAAGGATTATGGCGAAGTGATAATCTATTAGTGAAGTCGTTTTCTGAATCAGGAGTTTATCCAATAGTTAATCCGAACACAGGAGAAGAGTTTTATCCACCTAAAGGGAGTTGTTGGAGAGCCAGTAAAGAAACCATGAAAGTGTGGTTGGCTGAAAATAGAATTTTCTTTGGTAAAAATGGTCAAGGAGCGCCTCAACTAAAACGCTATCTTAATGAAGTTCAGCAAGGTAGAGTGCCTATTACTTGGTGGACATTTCAAGAAGTGGGACATAATGATGAAGCAAATAAGGAGGTTTCTGCATTGTTTGGAACTAAAACGCCATTCGATACTCCAAAGCCAGTACGACTTCTGAAGCAAATGCTACTTATTGGCTCTGATAAAGATTCTCTTATCCTCGATTTCTTTGCCGGTAGTGCAACAACAGCTCATGCTTTAATGCAACTAAATAAAGAAGATGGCGGAAACCGCAGATATATTCTTGTGCAAATGCCGGAAATATGTGAAGAAAAGTCGGAAGCTTTCAAAGCAGGCTATAAAACCATCGCTGAAATTGCCAAAGAGCGTATTCGCCGTGCAGGAAAAAAACTTCAATATGAAATAGAAGCAGAAAATAAGAAAAAAGAGACACAACTAAACTTCGATAATCAAGAAAATAAGTACCCCAACCTTGATACAGGCTTCAAGGTGTTTCGCCTCGCAGAAAGCAATTTCAAGCAATGGAGACAACCTGAAACCTACTCTGCCGAAGCCTTAGCAGAGCAATTAAAACTGTTTGTCGATCCGGTCGCGGAAAAGACCAACCTACAATATATGGTGTATGAACTGTTGCTGAAAAGCGGGAAAGACCTCAATGTAAATATTGAAACGTGCAACGGTTATTATCTAATTGAAGGCAACGAATCAGCCTTTATTCTTGAAAAAGTGGACGAGCAAATCATTACCGAAGTGCTATCTAAACAACCCAAAAAAGTAATCGCACTCGACCGAATTTTTAAAGGAAATGACCAACTAAAAACCAATACCGCCCTGCAAATGAAAGACGCAGGCGTGGAGTTCAAAACGATATAGGGGGAGTATAATGAGCATTAAACACTATAAAGCAATAGATTTTTTCTGCGGCGGAGGTGGTATGACGTATGGACTACGCCAGGCAGGTATAGATGTAATTGCAGGTGTTGATTTTGATAAAGATGTAAAAAAAACATATGAATATAATAATCCTGGAAGTGTCTTTATTCACACAGATGTTAGGAATTTAAACTGCAATTACTTTGAATACAAATTTAATTTACTAAAAAATGATGACAATCTTATTTTTGCCGGATGTAGTCCTTGTCAATTTTATAGCATTATAAATTCCGACAAAGATAAATCTAAACAATCGAAAGATTTACTAATGGATTTTGCACGTTTTGTTGATTATTATAAACCGGGATATGTGTTTGTTGAAAATGTGCCGGGGATTTTAACACACAAAGATAGTGTCCTACCTTCATTCCTTAAGAAATTAAAATCTATCGGCTATGATAATATTGTATATGAGATAGTGAATATGAGTTATCATAAAATACCTCAAAGCAGAAAACGGTTTTCTTTAATTGCAACTCGTTTGGAAAATGTCAATATTCATTTACCTGTTCCTGAACAGAAAAGTATGGTTCTCAAGGAAGTTATCGGACAAAACAACGGTTTTCCAAAAGTTGAAGCGGGACATAAAGACTTGAGCGACTTTAATCACTCTGTAGCAGGATTAAGTGAAATTAGTTTACAAAGAATGAAAAAGACGAGACATAATGGTGGAAGCCGACTTGACTGGGCTGATGATAAAAAACTTCAACTCCGATGTTTTATTGGTAAAGATGATAGTTTTAAAGACACGTACGGACGTATGTGGTGGAATAAACCTGCGCCTACAATAACAACTAAATTTTTCAGCATCTCTAATGGACGTTTTGGGCATCCGGATGAAGATAGAGCTATTTCAATACGCGAAGGAGCAACCATACAAACATTTCCGAAGGATTATATTTTCAAAACAAACAGCATGGCTACGGCGGCAAAATTAATAGGAAACGCCGTGCCACCTGAATATGCAAAGAGATTAGGCGAAACGATAATAAAAAATAATCGGTAAATTATGGAAGATAGGAAACTAATAATGAGTTTTGACCCTCATACAATCGAGCATTTAGGTGTCAAAATGTACTCAGTACTACCAAATGCAATTGCTGAGCTTATTGCAAATGCCTACGATGCGGAAGCGGAAGTGGTTAATATAGAGTTAAAAGATGATGAAGGCGAGAAAAGTATTTCTGTTATTGATGACGGAGTAGGTATGACATTTGAAGAGGTAAATGACAAATTTTTACGCATAGGAAGAAAAAGAAGAAACGAAGACAATGGGGTGAGTCATAGTGGTTTAAGAAAGGTTACTGGTCGAAAAGGGTTAGGTAAGCTTGCTTTTTTTGGAATAGGAGATACTATTAATGTCGAAACGAAAAAGAATGGGGAGTGTATAAAATTTACACTAAGATGGAATGATTTAATAAATAGTGTAACCCCTGAATATGAGCCACATTTTAATATTAGTGATTGTGACCCTGAAGAAACAGGTACTACGATAAAACTAGAAGATTTGAAAAGAAAATCATCGTTTAATAAATATGACTTAGCCGTTAGTCTTTCTAAATTATTTAATTTTTTTGATGACTCCTTTAATGTCTACATTTCATGTAATGGAGACGAAAAGTTACAAATAGATGATAATTTAAAATATAGTAATCTTGATAAGCAAATAGAGTGGATATTCCCGAACAATTTCGATATTCCAAACGAGTATTTGGATGAAAAACAAGTTTCAGGGTTAATAATGGCAACCGAAAAGCCTTTAAAACCTGGCTTGAGAGGTATAACTTTGTTTGCTCACGGACGTTTAGTGAATGCTCCTGAGTTTTTTGGAGTTGGTGAATCAAGTCACGGATACTCATACCTTACTGGTTGGATGAATGTGGATTTTGTAGATGAATTAGAAGAAGATGTAATATCAACGGATAGACAATCTCTTAATTGGGATTTGCCGATTACTACGGAATTAAGAGATAATTTGCAAAATTTATTAAGAGATATAGAAAGAGATTGGCGTGAAAAAAGAAAAGTAGAAAAACGTAAGCGTGTTTCTAGAAAGGTTGAAATTAATGTTGAAGAATGGTATAGCAAACTCCCAGAAAGTGTTCAATCTAGTGTTGAAGGTATCGTTAATTCAGTAATTGAAGATTCAGAATTATCGGATGAAAAGCAAAGTGAAGTTGTAGATTTATTGCATAGTTTGATTCCCGAATATCCTTATTATCACTGGAGACACATACATCCAACAGTCCGGGATGCGTCTTATGAAGATTATAAAAAATTTGATTTTTATAGAGCTGTAGCAGAAACTATTAAAAGATATAAGGAGCGAGTACAAAGCAAATCTAATTTATCTAAAGATGGTATGGATTTAATGTTTAATGCATTCGGAGAAAAAGGAGTGCTTTCTGTTACGAAAAAATTCAAGAAATATGATGGAACGGAGTTTTCGAAAACGACAAAAGAGGACATTGAAGCAGGACAACAACATATTTCTGCAGGAGTAATGGTTGGTGTTAGAAATCCATTAGCTCATGAAGAGATAGTAGAATTAAGAAAAAGCGGACTGTTTACTGAAAAAGATTGTTTGGATATGTTAAGTTTATTATCTCATTTGTTTAGAAGGTTGGATGATGCAGAGAAATCAGTATAACCATGTCTGATATTTTCTCAAAAAACAAACGTTCGGATATTATGTCTAAAATATACGGCAAGGAAACAAAACCTGAGATTTTGGTACGAAAGTATCTCTTTGCACAAGGTTTTAGGTATAGAAAAAATGTAAAAGATTTGCCGGGTAAACCTGATATTGTCTTGCCTAAATACAAGACGGTTATTTTTGTAAATGGTTGTTTTTGGCATGGACACAAAAACTGTAAGCGATCTGCTTTACCTACATCAAATACCCAATTTTGGGAAGAGAAAATATCAAAAAATATTATTCGTGATTCGGAAAACATTCAAAAACTTCTTGATATGGGTTATAAGGTGCTTACTATTTGGCAGTGTGAATTAACATCAAAAACAAGAGAGAATAGTCTAAATAAATTGATTAAACACATCACCTTATGATCCTCCAATTCGAACCCAATCTCCAATTTCAGCTTGATGCCATTAATTCGGTAATTCGTTTGTTTGACGGACAACCAAAAGATAATGGTGAAACTGATTTTTTCATTCAAGAAGAAGGAGCGTTGAGTTTTATTGATGGTATTGCAAACCGACTGATTATTTCGGAAGAACAAGTATTACAAAATCTACAAAACGTTCAGCGTGATAATGAAATAGAGG
>JAAYPC010000054.1 GCA_012519985.1 Fibrobacter sp. | reverse complement strand
CTTCAGGAACAGCTCTGGAGGTATTTGCCGGTATCGATGCCGGATCAACAACGCTAAAAATAGTTCTTATAGACAAATGCGGAAATGTCCTGAACACCTGGTACGAACACAACTCCGGGGATACCATCGAAACCGCCCGTAAAGCACTTATCTCATTATGGAAGCAGTATGCCGATAATGGAGTCAAGCTTTCCATTGCCGGAATCGGCACAACCGGTTACGGTGAAAATCTTTGTGCACAGGCATTCGGTGCAGATTTTCATACTGTCGAAACTGTGGCTCACGCATTCGCAGCGCTAAAACATTTTCCGGACGCTTCGTTTATTCTCGATATTGGCGGACAGGACATGAAAGCGATGAAAATCGAGCAAGGAATCATTCAGGAAGTTTATCTCAACGAAGCCTGCTCATCCGGATGTGGTTCATTTATCGAGGCTACTGCACAAAGCCTGGGTGTCAGTGTCAACGAAATAGCCCAGACCGCGTTCAAGGCCAAAAATCCGGCGATACTTGGTTCTCGCTGTACGGTCTTCATGCTTTCATCTGTAACAACTGAACAGAAAAACGGAAAAAACCGGGAAGACATCGTTGCAGGACTCTGCCGCAGTGTCATTGAAAATGTCTTCTCAAAAGTAATCAGGGTTTCAGATGCCAACAAGCTCGGAGAAAGAATCATCGTTCAGGGTGGTACTTTTAAAAACGATGCAATACTGCGGGCGTTCGAACAGTATGTAGGAAAGCTGGCTTATCGAGCCCCATTCTGCGGTGAAATGGGTGCTTACGGCGTGGCACTTCTTACCATGAACGCCATGAGTACTTCATCGGTCAAATCACGATTCATCGGTTTTGATGCCTTGCAAACCATCGGGTATTCCAAAATTACCCAGGATATCTGTCCGCACTGCTCCAATCACTGTAGCAGGGATATTATCAAATTCAGCACAGGGATTACATTCTGCACTGGAAACAGATGCGAAAAAGGCAATGTATCATCTACGACTGTTTCACAACCGACGGTTCAAAAAGCAAGTCCCGTTTCACTTGCGAAAGACAGGGAGAAGCTTTTGCTGAACCCAGATACCACCACAATTCGCATTCTGCCCGAAAACGGTATAACAATCGGTATTCCGCTTGCATTCGAATTCTGGCAGAGCCTTCCTTTTTGGCGTGCTCTGTATGGTGCTCTCGGATTCTCGGTGGTAGTTTCCGGACGAAGCTGTGTGACAATGGCGCAAAACGGGAACCGGTTTGCACCCTCAGACAGTATCTGTTTTCCGGCCAAGCTCATGCATGGCCATATCGAATCACTGATAGCAAAAAAAGTAAACCGGATCTTTGTACCTGCCATGAGGACTCTGGCGAGCCGAAATGGTCATAGTACTGCAGTGCATCTCTGTCCTATTATTCAGGGAATGCCGATTTTAGCCAAAGAGCTGAACCGTCCTTTCGAGCGGCAGGGTTGTATCGTGGATGCACCGGTCTTTGCCTGGCAGTCAAGGAAACTGCGGAACAATCAGCTCATCGATTTTTTCAAAACCACCTTTGGTATCAAACCTGCCGTTACAAAACAGGCAATCGAACTGGCTGATCAGGCTCAGAACAATTTCACAGAACAGCTTGCCACTGAGTCACGTAATCAGCTAAAAGCACTTGAAGAATCGAATGGAATAGGTGTACTGCTTCTGGGACGACCTTACCACTCCGATTCCCTTGTAAACCACAATATCCCGGAACTGTTCGGTGCACTTGGTGTGCCTGTTCTCACTGCTGACGCACTGCCGGATCTTGGAAAGATCGATATCAGTCATATTCGTCCGGAACTTTACAATCCGTTTCATACCGAACTGTACAGTGCAGCGATTTTTGCAGCCAGGCACCCCAACCTCGAAGTGGTGCAACTGACAAGCTTTGGCTGTGGGCACGATGCGATCACTATCGATGAGGTCGCACGACTCATGGCGATCGAAAGCGACAAACGACCATTAGTCCTCAAGATTGATGACGGGGAGTGCAAAAGCGCACTGACCATAAGGGTGCGGTCATTCATCGAGACCGTAAGGAGAAAACGGGAATCTCGATGAACAGTTCTTTCAACGCAATTCCATTGCCCTTTCCCCAGGCTTTCAGCCGCAGGGATAAAAAACTTAGGACCATACTTGTACCAAATCTGTCACCGGCTTTCGCGAAGATCTCCTGCGCCATTTTTAAAAGGTTTGGTTTCCGGGCGATTGTGCTGCCGCTTGCCGATGCAACAGCCAAGGCACTTGGAAAAAAATATGTGCATAACGACATCTGCTATCCGGCACAGATTAACATCGGAGAGTGTATAGCCTATATCAGGGAACACAACCTTGATCCGGCGCGTACGGCAATTGCGCTCGCCAAAAACTGCAAAGACTGCCGGGCTGGACAGTATGCAGTGCTTGCCCGTAAAGCGCTTGACGATGCCGGGCTGGGGGCTGTTGCGATCGTGACTGTAGGGGAGGATACCAAAAAGATGCATCCGGGCTTTTCGGTATCCTGGAAATATGCTCTAAAGATGCTTAAGGGCCTCTTCCTGATCGATTCGCTCGAAAAAATGAGACTATCTGTCAGGCCCTACGAAACTGTCCGGGGTGAAACTGACAAGGTGTATGAAAAGTGCCTTGATTTATTGGCAGAGACTATTGAAAAAAGGCCGGCCGACCTTTACAAATTACTTGCCTGTTCCGTCGAGCAGTTCAATAAAATACCGGTTGACAGGTCGGTTCCAAAGCCCAGGGTGTTTATCATCGGTGAAATTCTCATGAATTATCATGAAACAGCCAATAACGGAATCGTCCGTTATCTTGAGAAAAATGGCCTTGAGGTTGTCCTTCCGGACTTTATTACCTTTTTCGAGCGTGATGTGATCGTCAATAGAGCTGCTATCCGCAAAAAACTGGTGAAACATCCTCTCATTGAATCAATTATCGCCAGTATCACCAAAGCTGCCTATGATCATGTCGCCAGGTCAACCGAGAAGGTGATGCAAAAGTTCAACTATACTGAACCGAAAGTTCCCATTGAAAAGCTTGCATCCCATATAGATGGAATGGTCGAACGTACGCATACGGTTGGAGAGGGTTGGCTTATACCTGCGGAAATTATCGAGCAGGCAAGCCATGGTGTACGCGCATTTATTGTCATTCAGCCTTTTGGTTGCTTGCCCAATCAGGTAACCGGAAAAGGCCTGATCCCCTCACTTAAAAGAAAACTTGGCGATATTCATATAATCAGTCTCGATTATGATGCCGACACCAGCATGGCCAACATAGAAAACAGGCTTCAGATGCTGGTCATGGCGATCAGGGAGAGTTACAGAAAAGGGGAAAGGGGAGAAGGAGATGAATATCGAATATCGAATAACGAATAACGAATATCGAAGTAGGGGAGAAGAAGATTGAATATTGAATATCGAATAACGAAGTAGGGGAGAAGAGAGCCAGGTCCCCTGGTTGAGCGCTTACCTGCCGCTTATTTTCTGAACCGATCTCCCTGATACCACATTAGAGATTGACTCTCTTGACGATTCCATCTGTACCGGATTTCCGGATGTGCTTTTCAAGTACAGAATTAGTAAAATAATCCCTATCGCTGTTATTACTGAGGCTATAATGCTAAATCCAATATCAAGAAAGGCACCGGTAAAAATCCTATGAAACACGTCATTGAATATCACTGCAGGAAGAATGGTTATAATTTTTACCAGTGCTACACCGCTAAGAAAGCTTCCCCAGGCTTTAGCCACGGTCCTGATTCCGGAATATTTCCCAAATTATGAATTTAACAATTCCGCAATCTAAAGCCTATTCATCTGCCATTTTGTAACTACCCAGGTGTTGTAGTAATCACCTGTAAAGGGATCAGAAATAATACCAAATCAGGTGTCCCTTACCGTTCTATATGTGTATCTGATGCTTTTCAGGAATAATCAAAAATTTGGTAGCAATATAATAATTTCCAAATATTACAGCCCAGGTCTGTAAACCTGGGCCTTATAATCAGTTCTTTGAAGCAGAAATACCGAAACAGAGAAACTATATCAAGGTAGTTCAGGGGGTATTCTGTAACTCTTTATCTTCGGTGATCTCTACCGGTTCGTCGGTGGCGTCGTTACGGGCAATTCTTGCACGTTGAACTTTTTCGGTTTTGTCGATTATAAGATTTATCATGGCTATCTCCTCATCGTACAACCCCGGATTTTCATCAGCTTCTGTGTTAAGTCGGGGGATTAGCCTTTCGTTAAACTGATCGATCAGATCGTTTGCAGCATCCTTAGCATTAGGAATCGACTTCTTATCCAGATGGTTTGCATACAACTTTTTCTGAATTGCCAGAAATTCACTTTCGGCATTTTTCAGATTGTTGTAAATACTCTCAATAGAAGTGTTTCTAAAAGATTCCACCTTTTCATCGATTTTCCTGAACAAATTTGCAAGCTGATTAGACTCATCATCTGCTCCGCGCTTCAACGCCTTTCCGTTATTTTCTACTATTTCATACAACTCTTTTGCTGTTTGCTGCAATTGCGGGTCGTAAAAACAGAGCATATCGGACTCTAACCTCATAACAAAAGCACGGTAGAGTGTATCCCGGTTTCCATCTGCTTCATTAAGCTGAATTGTAAACTCGTTTCTTCTAAGTTTGGTTATTGCATCGTTTAAAGTGGTGCAAGTATCTTCACTTTTCTGAAGCGTTTTACCGATGGCTTCAGCCAGAGCAGGTTTTCCTTTCACAGTGTCCAGTACTTTGGATGCCATTGAAGCCAAAGTCCGCCAATATTTACTGAAAAGTACTTTGGTGATTTTTTTAATCATAGAGGTGCCTCCATGTAAGAATTAATTGTGGTGAATATATATGGTACAGCTCAAATTGAGCAAAAATATCGAAAGCTTTATAGGGTGGACTCAATCAATATATGTAATGTTTATTGTAAATACAACAAAAAATTTGACAAGATCGTCATGAGGTTCCACGTCAGGAGATTTTGCATTAAAAGGTTATACCGTGGAAATTATTGCCCAGCCAAATGATGAACATTGAGCACCAGATGTGGAACAGTTAAAGCCAATGGTTAATTTTACACTCTGAATGGCAACAACTTTCCAGCGTCAAACTATATCTTTTACCGAGTCTCGTATAACGATACCAGCCTCAGGTGAGATCTGCATTTTTGTTCGTATGACGATACGAGTCTCATGCAATGTCTGTAATTTTGTTCGTACGACGATACGAGTCTTATGCAAGATCTGCACTTTTATTCGTACGACGATACGAGTCTTATGCAAGGTCTGAACTTTTATTCGTACGACGATACGAGTCTTATGCAAGATCTGCACTTTTATTCGTACGACGATACGAGTCTTATGCAAGATCTGCACTTTTATTCGTACGACGATACGAGTCTTATGCAAGGTCTGAACTTTTATTCGTACGACGATACGAGTCTTATGCAAGATCTGCACTTT
>JAAYPC010000330.1 GCA_012519985.1 Fibrobacter sp. | reverse complement strand
TCACCAACTTTGACCATTAACAATCTGTCCATGACACACAATAAGAGCTTTTATTATTGTGTTGTATCCAATACTATTGATAGTATTCAAAGTAAAAACTGCACTCTTTACGTTTATAAGAAACCAACAATTACTACCGATCTTGCAAATACAATCACCATTATAGCCAGCTCTCCGTGCACACTTTCTGTTTCTGCCACAGGAGATTCGATTTCTTACCTGTGGATAAAAAACGGTTCAGACACCTTATCATCAAAAACTTCCAGTGTTATCTTCAGTTCTGCAAAAGCTTCAGACAGTGGCAGTTACCAGTGCTTTGTCCATAATATTTTCGATACAATACCAAGTACGACTGCCTTCTTGAATGTACTTATCCCACCTACTTTTGACACCGTACCAGATTCGGTGGTGGTTTTTGATGGAGATACTGCAAAAATTCGAATCTCTGTGAGTGGAACCCCACCATTCAGCTACAAATGGATCAAAAACAATGTCGATTCTGTAGGATCATCTGCAGAACTGGTGCTCCCTCATGTCTCGCTTTCTGACAATGGCAGCGATTATTATTGTATAGTAACAGGAGGTAAAACTGATTCAACCTCAAAAATCTACCTGAAGGTAAAACCTGCCCCACCGGTTGTTGACAGTCAGCCTACCACTGTCAGCATTATAGAAAACCAGGATGCTGTTTTCAGCATAAAAGCACATGGAACCGCTCCTTTACAATACAAATGGTTTTTCCTGGATGATTTAGCTACAGTTTTGAGTGACAGTACGATATTGGTACTGAATAAAGTACAAATAGCACAGCACAATTCCAAGATCTTCTGCCAGGTTTCCAATATTGCAGGAACCATATCCAGTGACACCGTGCTGTTACAGGTTTATCAGGAACGTCCTATAATTTCTACCCATCCTTTGTCACAGACCACTAATGAGGCAAAAAGGGTAAAATTTACCGTTGAAGCGACCGGAACTCCGCCTCTTAATTTCCTGTGGTTAAAAGTCGGTACAAATGACACTTTAAGCAAACTGGATTCACTTATTCTTGATCCTGTAAAAAAGAAAGATGCCGGGAGTTATTATTGTATTGTCAGAAATAGTGCAGGAGTTGATACATCAGATACCGCTACTCTGATTGTGGATGATGAGCTTAAGGCTCCAGTAATAACCTCTCATCCGAAGTCTCAGGAAAAATATATAGGAGATTCGGTTGTTTTTAAAGTCGAGGCTACCGGTTATCCTCCTCCCAATTTTCAATGGTTTATTAATAACGAATCTCTTTCTGGCGAAACTTCAAATACGCTGGTCTTAAGAGGAGTAAGTTTCGATAACAACTCTGACAGTGTCAAGTGTATGGTTTTCAATTCAGAAGGCACAGTATTCTGTTCTACTGCGGTTTTAACCATCACACCTGCTCCAATAGCCGATTTCAATGCGACTCCAATTACAATACCTGTCAATGGGAGTGTTCAATTCACCAATGCGTCGTCGGGCATTTATTCCGATGTAATCTGGAATTTTGGTGACAGCACCACCAGTACTGAAGAATCACCAAAGCATATTTATGTCAATAGCGGTCTCTACGATGTAAGTCTTATTGTGACCGGAAAAGCAGGAAATGATACAATGGTCAAAACTGGTTTGATCTATGTATACAAACAAGGTGAAAATCCGGTTCGTATATCGGCAAAGTATCTTCGTGGGACAGAAATTGAAATAACCCTGAGTAATCTGGACAAGATTGAGCCACAGATTTTTCCTCCGGTTTATGACTCACTGGGTATCTGGATCTCCAAAGTTTCATTACCTGAAAATGCTTATACCTCAGAAAAGCTGATCACATATTCGCGTGACATATTTAAGAATAAAAGCAGCTTTATTGACACTTTGTCGCTTCCACAAGCCAAAATCACCTGGTATCTGATGAGCGGGCTATATTTAACCAATGGTAAAATATCCGCTTTCAATGCAGGAAACGGAACTGAAGTTTTGCTGATGGAAAAGGAAGCGCCTTCCAATACACTCAGTATCAGTGGAAGACATCTGGGGGGAGATTCTGTGTTAATAACTTTTATAGCTTCTTCTCCCCTGGATACAGAAAAGGTTGATTCGGTGCTTTTCTGTTTTGCATTTGACAGCGTTGGATTGGATTATCGAGGACAGTTTTCCAGCAGCTTTTCAGCTACAGAATTTGCAAAAAGTTCAATTTTGGAAAAGAAAATATTCAATGATGTCTTCTCTATCGGCTCACATCTTATGTGGTGCGGTGTAAAACTGAAAGGGAAAAATGACAGTCTTAGTTTACCTGTAACTTCCAGTTTCTTAATCGAAAATGACAATATCAGTAATCCCGTAATTCTAAGTGGGCAGGCAATCAGCTCAAGTGCCATAAGACTGTCCTGGAATGACCTCAACCCTGACAGCGTATCAGGAATGCGGATATGGTACAGTGTAGATCAAATTCCACTGGGCATTTTGAAACGCCCCAATTATTCGCTTATAGAATTAAATCCCTCTCAAAACAGTTGCATTGTGGAATATTTAAATTACTCTACCAGCTACTGTTTTGCGGCACAGGTAGTAAACAAGCAAGGCATTTGGTCAGAAATTACCGAAAAATCACGAGTGATTATCAAAACAACAGATCCATCCGATTCACTCGAGATTCCAAACACCATTACATTGCACACTCCTCTATTTGATACACTATCAGCCAGTATAAAACTTAGCTGGTGTGTTGATACCACTGGAATTGGTGATAGCCTGGAACTGGGAATTTCCTCTAACAACACTGGATTTGCACCGGAAATTTCTCAGATTAACCAAATCTTGCCAGTAAGGAATTTATGCGATAGCGCAACATTAAAGTTGCAGAAAATTTCGTTTAATACCCAATATTTTATCTCTTTATGGCTTCGAAAAAAAGGCGGACGATGGGCTTTCCCGGTCCATTTATCGCAACAAGATATATTAACTCCTCATTTTACACGTGAACCACTGTCTTTTTTCGATCCAGCGGTAATTTTTGACACTGTTTTTGCTTTTAATGATAATCTTATCCTATCCAAAGATTCTCATTTCGGAGTAAAAGAAATTTTCAATAATACTGCAGTTTTTTATCAAGGAAAACAACATAATGGAATGATTGCTGTCGGTAACGGGTTTTATTTCACTCAAAATAACCATACTCCTGCTTTCTGGATCGGATTACGTTATAATGTTCCAGTTGGTTTTAGTGCCGGAAAAGTGAAATTATACAGAGAAAATGCCAATGGAGTGCTCGTAGAACACGATGCTATCAATGACACTCTGAGAAAAATAGTATCAGTATATACAAATAAAACTGATCTGCCTTTCATCCTGTTGATTGATACAGTTGCACCGGTACTGAATTTCAAAGGTAATACTGACAAGACGGTTTATCCCGGAAAAAACACAACCGATACAGTGACTATTACCGATAATATTCTTAATACAAAATATCAGTTCTTTTATTCCACAGGAAAGGATCCACTTACCATACGAATCGACACAGTTCTCTCAGGCAGATCTCAGCAATTGATCCTTACAGTTCCTAAGGAATTCAGCAGTGTTGAAACCGGAATCAGGGCAGAGTTACGGGTTACAGATGGTAATAACCTCATTGTCAGAAATCTGTCGAAACAGGTACATATAGATAAAGTGGAAACAAGAATCTTCCCATTACAGTGGACTCCATTCTCTGTTTCGGCACAACTGAGTTCAACAAGTCCCGATTCTTTAATCAAGCACCTTGCACAGACCGACAGCAGCAGTTACGATGGCAGATATGCCAGAGTGTTTTACTGGGTGCCTACATCAGGAAATGTCACTGCTAAAGATCGCTGGGTTGAATACAGTAATAATGTTAAATCCCTTTTCAATCTGTCCCCAGGTAAAACTTTCTGGATAAAGACGCTCAAAGAGAAATCTATTAACCTGGGTTCGGCTTTAACCATGTCTCTTAAAGATACGGTAAAAATAGTTCTTCCCAAAAAAGAATTTACCGATTTGACACTCCCCTACAATTTCCCTGTCCGCATAAAGGATATCATCGAGTCATCAGGGATGGATTCCATAGCAATTTATAAATGGAGCAATGATTCCGGTACGTTTGTAACCAGGGGCCATTATATCCCAGGCAAAGCTAATCGTCAGAACATTAACGATTCACTCGACTGGAAATATCATAATGCCTACTACTCCATTTATAACATGTATAGCAAGGATACTACACTTAAAATTCCTCCGATTCCTGTTTCCATGTCACCGGAGCTACCTCTTAAAAAGGAGGCTCAGAAAAACACATGGGGTACCACTGTAAACTGCAGAATCGATTCTTCCCGAACATCAGAAGTTTACTGTGGTTATGCTGACAAAGCAGGACAAATCTATTATCCGCCATCACCGGGCTTTGTTAATTCCAGGGTCAAAATTTTCCACAGAAAAGCCAACCGTTTTTTTGGAGATTATATTTGCGGAGATCTTTCCAATGGAGGTATTACTCAGGAATTGGCTTTTGAAAATAACGAGTCTTATCCTGTCCAGTTTTCATTCTGCATGGCTGATGAGGGAAATATTCCTTCCGGTTTTAGCTCTTCTATATTTAACACTGCAACTGGAGAGTGGGAGAAGAGTGGAAAAATAATGGTTGGTGCAAATAATATTGAATACAGATGGCTTGTTATTGCCGGAAAAGAGTTCATGGAGCACTTTAAGAATAATGCATTATCTTGGAAATATGGATTGCGCAGTGTATATGCAAATCCTGTGCGTAATGCAGCGGTTTTTAAATTTACCATTCCAATCGGGGCTAAAGAGAGGGTGCGATTTACAATATTTGATGCCATGGGGAGAAAGATCTGGGAGAAGACCATTTCTCATCCTTTGAGCAGCGGAGAGCATACCCTTGTCTGGAATGGTAATAACTCCAGAGGTGGCAAGGTAAGCAACGGTATGTATTTTGTTGTGTTCTCTGTTCTGGATTCAAAAGGGAAAGCAATGAAATCATTTGATTCCCGCTTGGTATATGTTCATTAAGCAATGCAAAGTAAAAGTATGTTGCGAATATCTGGATCAACCAACTCATGAATTTTAAAAAAAAATCTTATAGAGAAATTACCGGTGCAATACATCTTCATACCACCTATTCTGATGGCGGCATAACAATTAAAGAGCTGATTAATGCAGCAAAAACTGTTGGGCTCAATTTTATCATTGTTACAGATCATATGACCCTTAGAGGGCTTGATGAAGGTTATGAAGGATTAACTGACAATCTTTGTGTTTTAGTTGGTTACGAACATCATGACCCCCATAAAAAAAACCACTACCTTGCACTAGGAGTAGATCAGGTTTTTAACCCTTCACTTAAACCACAGAGTTATATAAATGAAATAAAGAAAGCTGGCGGAATAGGTTTTCTGGCTCATCCGGCAGAAAAGAGAAACTATTTTGGCAGTCTGCCACCCTATCCCTGGACTGACTGGGAGGTTGATGGATTTGATGGAATAGAAATATGGAATCAGATGTCTGATTGGGTTGAAAACCTGAAATCATGGATGAGTTTTGTAAAACTGTTTTATCCAAGAAGATTTCTCGGTGCTCCACCGGCAGAACTACTGACCAAATGGGACACTCTTAATAAAACCAGATTTATCAGCGCTATAGGTGGTGTGGATGCACATAGTAGAAGGTTGGGAATTGGTTACTGTTGTTTTAGAGTGTTTCCAATTAAAGTCGAACTTAAAGGAATACGTACTCATCTTTATATTGACCAAAAGAATAACTTTTCCAATTTTGCCGCCACTAAAAAAGCAATTTTGAATGGACTGCAAAATGGCCATGGCTTCATCAGTAATTTTCGCAGAGGTGATGCAATGGGATCGTGTTTCTTTCTCCAACATAAAAACGGACACATAAGTCTTCCCGGCGTTCAGAAAAGCTACTCCCTGCCAGCTCGTTTAATGGTGGAAATTCCAGAAAAAGGCAGAATCATTCTTATAGCGAAC
Source organism: Fibrobacter sp. (assembly GCA_012519985.1). Lineage (GTDB taxonomy): Bacteria > Fibrobacterota > Chitinivibrionia > Chitinivibrionales > Chitinispirillaceae > JAAYPC01. The sequence goes on along the minus strand of JAAYPC010000330.1, from coordinate 9,295 downwards.
GGAAAAGCTATCAATCATACTGATGGGAAAACGGCTGCTTTTGAAATTGAAAAAGAAGGTATCTATCGTATCGAAGTATACAAAAAATCCAAAGCCTGGATCTACTCGAATCCATTTCCGATCGGTTGCTATCCTTTTTAAGCATTCTACTAAATTCCCACAAAATGCCTTCCCCAGACATTGGTATCTATTTCCCAAATGAAAAATCCGATCTGGTACGAGGCATAGTTTATATTATCTAAGTTTTTGAAACAGCAATATTTCTGATTGATCTCAGGTTCCTATCCCGGATGCTCTGAAATCGGATATCCAGTAAAAAGAGTTTTTGCTGTTTTCTCTTCAGAGAAGTAATTTTAATATTTCTTTTTAAGTAATACGGAAAATTTAGTGCCTAAGATACTACAGAAAATATTAGACTACCTTTTTTTACTAAGAATTCCACTGCTTGCCCCAGTATGGACCATCTTAATTCTAGGCTGGATTTCAGGTAATCAGTATGCACATTTTGGAGGAAGTTTCATAGGTGATAACACTGGAAACTCCGCAATAAACCTCTGGACCATACTAATCGGATTCTCTCTTATAGTGGCATCCATCTATGTGGTTAATCAAATTGTAGATATAGAAAGTGACCGAATAAACCACAAACTATTTCTGCTTCCCAATGGAATCATCTCTGTCCGCACAGCCTGGATATGTGCTTTTTTGTGTGCGATTATTGGTATTGTTACCAGTTTTTTTTATGATGGAGTCATTCTTTTTCTTTTTATTGCAGGACTATTGCTGGGATATCTTTACAACCTGCCTCCTTTTCAACTGAAGAATTGCGCCTGGGGTGGAGTGCTTGCCAACTCACTGGGACACGGGATGATTACGTTCCTGGTCGGCTGGTATGCCTCAAAAATCGGTACCACCATAGATACCCAGGTCATGGTGAAAGGACTCCTTTCCTCGGTTGCTCCGGCACTGGCCAATGGAGCGGTATTTCTGGCTACTACCATTCCTGATGCTGATGGAGATCAGTTAACCGGCAAAAAGACCTTCTGCGTTAAATATGGAGAAAAGGTCACAGCGGTAACCGCAGCACTGTTTTGTTTCGGAGCCTTAGGTTTTTCCTTTTTTATCGAGAATAATTTCTGGGTTATGGCGGTGCCAACAATTATTAGTCTGCTTTTTTTTGTCTCTTTCGCCATTTTTCCCAAAAGAGATCTGGCCTTCAAGACATTTAAATGGCCGGTTTTCCTCTTATCGTTTTCGGTTGCCCTTTTTGTCCCTGAATATGGATTTCTTATACTAGCCACTTTTGCTGGAAGCAGAGCATATTATCAGATAAGATTTGGAATAGAATATCCGACTTTCAAATCAAAATGAAAAAAAACCTCCTCCGTACACTCGATCTTCTGTTTCTGATGCGCCCGATTCTGCTGGTACCGGTATGGGGTTTTTCCTTGTTTGGATACTACAGGGCAAAAACCGAATCATTAAAAGAGATTACCAGTTTGTGGAACAGTTCCTCCCTGCCTGTCTGCTTTCTTCTTTTTCTTTTCTCTCTGTCTGTAGGAGCTGTTTATATCTTCAACCAGATAGCCGACATTGAAGTTGATAAGAAAAATGGGGGACTTCCTCTTCTTGCCAGCGGCATATTAAGAAACAAAGAGGCTTTGATTTTTGCGTTTATCCTTTCTGGCATCTCAATAATAACACCTCTTTTTACAGATTTTAAAATAATCTCTTTTCTAAGCCTTTTCGCTTTAATTATAGGCCTGTTATATAGCTTTAAGCCCTTTTATTTCTCAGGAAGGCCAATTTGCGATTTTCTCTCCAATGCTTTGGGTTATGGGGTGATAGCGTTTGGTGCAGGGTGGATCTGTGGGGGCAAAACTCTTCTGGCTATGAGTTTTTTATACTCCGCACTTCCCTATTTTTTACTTATGTGCGCAGGTTCCATAAGTTCTACTTTACCGGATCGGGCCGGAGATTATACTGTACAGAAAAATACTACAGCAGTAGTATTCGGAAATCAAAAGGCTCATTTTATAGCCACGTTCTTGTTGCTTAATGCAGCAGTGGCATCAATAATTGTGGGTGACCCTCTGGCGCTCATCTGCTCAGTAGCTCCATTCCCCTTTTATTTGTGTTACATCTTTAAACCTACCGAATTTTTCATGGAATCAACCTATAAAATTGGTGGCGCAATGACCATGCTCTGTTCCGGGTTTATCATACCTTTATTAATTCCAGCCGGAATTATTGTTTTTTTTGTTACTTGGCTGTATTTTCGATTACGACATGGTGTGTCATATCCCTCATTGGTAATGGTACGTGAAGATGTGTAGAAAACTCTGGCTGTTAGTGATTTTATTATTCAGTTTATCTATGGCATCTTCTTTTCCTCAATATCTTATGGAAGCTTCCTCGCGTGCTGTTGATGACATCATAAACTGTGATTTTCAGCATGCATTTCTCCTCTGCGATTCCTTGAAAAAGGAGTTCCCGACCGACCCCCTCCCCTCCATTCTTAAACTTTCGGCAATGGGCATGCGCGATATCGATTGCGAAAAGACGATTGATTCTGCCGGGTTCATTAACGAGTTTCTTGTATCTCAGGAGCTGATCCGCAGCTTTGAACAAAAAAACGGTATCACCTCATACGGACTTATGCTGGATGGGCTCTCCAAAGCTATGCATGCCGCGTTCTTTTTAAGACAAAAGGCCTATTTTGATGTTCTGCACAATGGGGTTGATGCCATAAAGCTGTTAAAAAAAGCAAAAGAGCTTGATTCAACCAATGCTGATGCAGACTTTTTCCTGGGCCTTTATGATTATGGAAAATCGGAATTGAAAAAAAAGCTATGGATGGTTCTGTTCTGGTATCCTGGAAGCAAAAAGGAGGGAATCGAAAAGCTTAAAAATTGCAGCAAAAATGCTTCCCTGACCAGAATCGCTGCAAAACTTTCACTCTCCGATATTTATATTCAGGAAAAAAAACCAGGGCTTTCGGAGGCAATCATCTCTGAGCTGGAAAATCAATACAAAAACAGCCGATTTGTGCTTTGGGCGAAAGTTAAATATCTCGAATCGGTGAAAAACTACGATTCAACCGCAGCGGTTTATGAGAAACTTTCTATGCAATATGCGCTTATCCCTGAAGGAAAGCAGAACTTCTTTGCTACCAGAAACCGTATGGCACATATGCTGAAACTAGCGGGAAAAAATCAAAGTGCAGCAGAAGTATGCAAATCACTCTTAGATGATCAGCAGTTTGATCAGTATCGGGAAATTAAAAAAGATACACGTAAACTCCTGGAGAATCTGGATAATGGTAAAAGTTGATAATGAAAAATGCGACCAGTGCGGTACTTGTGTGAGTGTATGTCCGACATCTGCTTTAATGTTTATACAGGAGCCGGTTATCGATCAGAAAACATGCATCGGTTGTGGTAAATGCATTAAAGTATGTCCATTTTCTGCTCTTAGTTCTCTTAAATAATCAATTCACCGGGTAAAGCTATGTCAGAATTTGATATAATCATCGCAGGTGCAGGTCCTGCAGGTTCGATGGCTGCCATAAGCGCTTCAAAGGCAGGTCGGAAGGTATGTTTATTGGAACGGAAGGCAGAAGTCGGTGTTCCGGTTCGTTGCGGAGAAGGTATCGGAAGGCGCGGATTACTTGATCATATCGATCCCAAACCAGAATGGATCAGCAACACAATAAAAAAAGCGGTAATGGTCTCTCCATCGGGCATTCGCATAGAACTGAGAGGGACCAGTGAGGATTTTATTCTGGATAGGGAAAAAATGGATTCTGACCTGGTCAAAGAAGCCATTAATTCAGGAGTGAGCTATTTTGCTGAAACTCCGGTTACCTCTGTTAAAAAAAATGGTGAACTATATGAGTGTATCACTCCTAAAAAAACATTTTCTTCCAGGATTCTTATTCTGGCAGATGGAGTGGAGTCCAGATTAGCCCGATTTCTAGGTTGGGATACCACTTTGGCATTGTCCGATGTGGAAACATGTGCTTTTGCCCGCGTCGTCTCACCCCTTATTGAAAAAAATGCCTGCATTTTTTTCACTGGAACCAGAGTCGCACCCGGAGGTTATGCATGGGTTTTCCCCAGAGCTGTAGGTGAAGCTAACGTTGGATTAGGAATATCTGGAAACAACAGCGAGCCAGGGAAAGCAAAGCAGTATCTGGAGCGCTTTATCGAATCGGAATTCCCAGGTGCACGGATAAGTAATCTTCATTGCGGTGGGGTTCCGGTTGCCAGATACATCCGCCCTCTGGTTAAAGATGGCGCGATGTTGGTAGGAGATGCTGCCCGACAAGTTAACAGCCTCAGTGGAGCAGGCCTCGCCTATTCGCTTTATGCAGGCAAATTGGCAGGCAAAACGGCTGCAGATGCAATTAATGGAAACACTGTGAATTATAAACATTTAAAAACATATGAGAAAAACTGGCACAAGAAATTCGGCAAGCAACAGTTGCGTTCATACAGTCTTAAAAAGTTTGTAGAAAAATACGGTGATGATTCTTTTCTGGACAGGATTGCACAATCCCTGTCCAAAGAGGATCCCTCAAAATTGAATTATCTGAAAGTCTTTACCAGAACTTTTTCCGGTCATCCGTTGTTGTTGATAAAGGCTATAAAGTTATTCAGATAGTTCGCGAGCTTCCTATCTCCTCCCAACTCCAGCCAGGTTAGGATATACAAGGTATTGTATATCCAATTTTCTAAACACATCTTGTGCTGGAATTTTTATCGAATTACCAACATTATGTTTGACGGTATGCCCATCCCATGGTATACTTAAAAAGCATAAACAGTTATATAAGGAATATTTGCATTTATATGAATTTGATTCAGCGGTTATCAGAGATTCAGGAACTTCCAACTTTACCCGAAATTGCACTACGAATAAGGGCATTGATCGTTTCAGAAGAAGGTAATGCCACAATGCTGGCACGTCTTATAGAACATGATCCTTCTCTCTCTGCAAAGGTTTTAAAGGTAGCGAATTCAGCATTTTATTGTACTCCATCCAGGAAGATTTCCTCTGTTAAGCTGGCCATTACCCGGATCGGTTTCAATCAAATCGGACACATTGCCATGGCAGTGAGTTTGATACGTCAATTTTCAAGGAAATCCGATATCCTGGATTATCATCAGTTCTGGAAACACTCTCTCTCTGCAGCATTTCTTACTAATCTTTTACCAGATAACAATAACCCAACCAAACAGAATCATTCACTGTTTCTCTCCGGCCTGTTTCATGATATTGGCATTTTGATTTTTGATCAGTTTTTTCATGAACAGTTCGAGCAGATTATCAATTATGCATTAGAAAAAGAGATCTCCTATCTGGAAGCAGAGAAAGAGCTTTTTCCCAATGAAACGCATGCGGCTATAGGCAGTGCGCTTATGGAGATGTGGAAGATTGATCTTTCGGTTGTTAACAGCGTGCGCTATCACCATGCACCCGAGAAAGCTCCTGTTAATCTTCAGGAGGCAATCTGGGCCACTTATCTCTCAGAGTACATTTTATGCAATTCAGGGCTTGGTTCTTTTGAAGGAATGATACAGAATGGAAATAAGGATGTGATGGGAGCTCTCAATTTAACTTCCGATATGATCTGCAGCTATCTGAAACTTGCGGAATATGAAGTAGAACGTTCGGAACTTATACTTGCTCTGGACTCCAATTACTCCCCTACGCAATTGCGAGCAGTCTAAACAACAGGGAGATTTTGATGGATGTTTCTTTTATAAACCCTTTCGTACGGGCTACTATTGATTGTTTCAAGACCATGATAACAGATCAGATTTTACCTTTGACACCGTCTTTAAAACGTCAACCATTCTCCTGTTATGCCATATCAGGAATTATTGGACTCTCTGGTGAAGCACAGGGCTCCATTTCGCTTGGTTTTTCCATGCCCGTCGCAGTAAAGGTGGTTTCTGATATGTTAAAGACACAAATTAATGAAACCTACCCTGACCTTCCGGATGCCATTGGAGAAATTGCCAACATCATAGCAGGCAATGCTAAAAAGGAGTTGTCAAAATTCAATTTGTCTATCTCTCTTCCGAATGTTATTATCGGAGAGAATCACACTTTGGCCGGTGAAGGAGGTGCTCCAACCATACTGGTCCCTTTTTCCAGCGGTTCGGGTGACTTTATGATGGAAATTTCTTTAAAAACAAAATAAACAGGAGTAAATATGAGGATATTACTGATTGATGATTCAACTACTATGAGAAGGATTCAAAAGACCCAGATCAATGGTCTTGGTATCACCGATGTGATAGAAGCTGGTGATGGTGAAGAAGGGCTGAAAAAACTGGAGCAGAGTATGCCCATAGATCTCATTATGCTGGATTGGAACATGCCGGTGATGGATGGGCTTACCTTTCTAAAAAAAGTACGTACCATGGATGCCTATAAAGATGTGAAAATTATCATGTGTACTTCAGAATCCGAAAAAACCAGAGTCGTTGAGGCATTAAAAGCAGGTGCCAATAATTATCTGGTAAAACCGTTTACACCGGAGGCACTGAAAGAAAAACTGGGGATCTGAATTATCAATCACCAGTACCTCAGCAGATCGATCTGGATAACTGGATTTTATTGCTATCGGTGTTTTAGTGTTATTTATGAATCAAGAAAGGTTCGGATAATTTTACTCTGTTGAATTCATCAATGTTAAACAAAAAATAGTTTAAATCGACATCATTTTTTATCCCGTTAATTTTACCGACCCGATACTGCCAGATTACCAGGTTCCCAGAATTAAATCTAGGGGGCTTATTAATACTGCGGATCCAGAAATGATATTCATCGAACTGGTCCAGTCTGTATCGCTCGTAAAAATCTTCTGTCGTGTAAATTATCGGAGTAACACCATATTCAAGCCGGATTTTTTCTAAAAAATACCTTAGCTCTTTATGCAATGAATCTATTGATGGCCTTTTTCTGCAGTTTCCCAAAAATTCGACATCAACAGCAGGAGGCAGATCACCGACAACTGCCATTGCGTTTTGTACAAAATTTCTGAATTGATCCCTCGCTGAGCTGCAGAATGTAAAAAAGTGATATGCTCCGACCAATACTCCGGCTTTCTTTGCAAGATTATAATTGGATTTAAACAGGGAATCCCTAAAAGTACTTCCCTCGGTTGCTTTGATATAGGCAAATGAGATCTTCTGTTCTTTAACAGTGTCCCAGTTAATCGCTTTCTGATGATGAGATACATCTATTCCTAAAACGGCATCGGTACTAGTATCGATTGCATAAGTTAAAAAATGATTAAACAGTACAACCAATAATATTATCCGATTTTTCTTATTCATCATTGAAATACTAAAATTCCTGATAACTTTTTATACTTCGTCACTTTTCCTATCTGTATTACTTGATCTTTTAATACAATGGAAACACAGTGCTGTACTCAAATCATTGGTGGGATATCCGGGTTTTAAATTTTCTACCTTGCTTACGCCAGTTCTGGGGTTCTAAGGGACAGTATTCAGGGTATCGCTGAAGCAGATCTTCCAGTTCGTTTCTACAATGGTTTACATCGAGATCGCGCGGACGGGCATTGTTAAGGTAGCGATTAAACCATACTATTGCAGATTCAGGCAAATCAATATAATACCTATAAAGAAAAGCCATGTTTTTTGAGACATCCGGATCACCTGGTTTCTCAAGATAGGTTTTTCTTAGAAGACTTTCCGCTTCCGGAAACCTGGATATTTTCGCATACAAAGAGCTGAGTGCAAGTTTTGCATCTTTATTATTGGGGTCAATCTGCAGCACTGTTTGAAACTGTCTTTCAGCTTCGTAAAACCATCCTTTCTCACCATAGATCTGCCCCAGGTAATAACAGGCCTTAGAAAGTTTTTCTCCCTTTTCTGATTCTGCTATCTTCTTTAACAGCACTACTGCTGAGTCTATCTCTTCAGATCTGAACCAATCCGATTCATCGTTACCGTAATTTTTCCATTTTTCGTCTTTTCGAGACTGCAATGCTTTAAGAAAAAGAATTTCAGCTTTTAGTAAGATAAAATCTGAAGAGTTGGAATCGATCTGATTTATAAAGGCTAAAGCCTCCTCAAACCGTCCCTTTTGCATCATGCGTTCAGCATTTCTTAATGAGGGTTTAAAGTTGGAATTAATGACATGAACCAGAAGTATTGCTGTAACCAGAACTGTAGATACGATAGATCCTATCACCAGGATCACAGGAAAAGAGAGGCCTCTGGAATTATTCATCAGGCCTCCTTTAAAATGAATAAATTCCTGCTTTGGATTTGGTGCATGGTATTTCAAATTTCTCCTGATTCCTATTCTCTTCTCCAGGCACACCAGTACGGAATTCCTTCTTCATCCCGCAAACGAAGAATGCCCTTTGAAAGTTTCACATAGGAAGCCATTACCACCTTTTTACCTTCAATGCTGGTTTCACATCCCCGAACTTCGACATCATTGCCTACCTTCAAACCCATATCCTGGTAAATAATATACCATCCTGGCCCCAGATGAACCGTGTGTACCTGATTATCCTTTTTTATGACTATCTGAACTCCGTAAGACATTTCTCTGAATGGAGCAAGCGTGTCGATGGCTGCAATTTTGCCGGTGAAGGTCTGCTGATTGTATTTGTTAAAATACTGCTCATAACGGCTACCTAATCCCCAACCATCACTCCCGCGTAACTTTACTCCATGCTGAGCCTGAGTTTGAGAAACCACCAGTGACAAAAAAACGGTGACTAACATTAATCTGATTTGCAAAACAGCCTCCTTTTTTCTGTTCCGATCTTTCAGATTTCTTCATTTCGAAGAAATCAGTCATATTAATTCTATCAAGATTAATATAAAACATGCATAAAAATTAATGAAAGCCATCTGGATCTTCGGCTACCCCCTAATACCACAGCCATAAGGTTAATATTTGTAACACATTGAATCGAAGGGAGTAACGAATTCCCGCCCCCTAAAGTCCCCCGATGGGGGACTTTAAGATCTCATGTTGCAACTGTGAGCTTGCTCCCGGGGTCTTTTCCGTTCTTAAATCCCACTTTGGGGGATTTAGGGGGCAGAAGATTTAGAAGGCTACATTCGGGGGATTTACCAAAAAAGCCTTGCCAACCCTGCAATAAATCGAATATCTTGTTTTAACAACATCTCGTTCGCTCAAGTTCTGTTTTGTTTTTTATTGTTTCCATTGTTATTCTCTCAGGTAGTTTTTCAGTTTCTTTTTTGTAAGACTGAAAAAGAACAGGTTGCAAATA
>JAAYPC010000053.1 GCA_012519985.1 Fibrobacter sp. | reverse complement strand
TTTAACAACCGCCGCTTCGAGTGATTTGGTGAAGTTGATTTCTAAAAATTATTTACACTAATTAATATAGATTGCAATGTTGTTATGATTTCGCCACCTATATCTTTAAGAAAAAAATGAATTATTAAAAGCTACTTATCAACGGGTAATTTGATTTTTATTACTTACGAGATTAATATAGCGTTTGTATTGGTCAGTTACAACTGTTTTGATGAATTTTTAGGGGAAATCAGCATCCATTTTTTTTTTAAATGAAAGTATATCAACAGATTATAAAATGACAGCTTTTATCAGGTTAAAGACAATAAGCCCCTGTGGAGATTGAGACGTTTTTTAAAGCACTTTTTTGTTCGAAGAACTATAATCAAAGGTGACTTTTTTCGAATACTGTATCAGATTCGGCAAATATTTGGTATGAGAGAGCCAGGCGTGAAATGGAGAAAATCTGCCAGCGGGAGCGTGGGTTTGCTATGAAAATGCCGCAAAATTATTTTCAAGCTCCTTCAAAGGAGTAAAAATCTTAAAATATTCCGTGAGGTTGTAGATGAAATTAACAGTGCAGGACATAGCGCGGATTTTCTCAATATCTGAAAAGACGATTTATCGTTGGATTAATAGAGGAGAAATCCCTGCCTATAAGATAAATGACCAGTATCGCTTTAACAGGACTGAGATAATCGAATGGGCCACAGCAAAGAGGATCAATTTTTCACCGGAATTGTTTGAGGAGCCCGAAGCAGAGATTGGACCAATGCTTTCTTTAAGCGATTCGCTCGATGCCGGTGGTATTTTTCACGGACTCAGGGGTTCCAATAAGGATGAGGTGATAAAAGAGATTGTTAAAATTATCAGAATCCCTGAAAGTGTTGATCCGGAGTTCCTTTATAAGGTTTTAATGGCCAGAGAAAAAATGGGCTCTACTGCTATGGGTGAAGGTATTGCGATTCCTCATGCCAGGATGCCTCTGGTGCTGCATGTATCTAAACCATTGATATCGCTCTGTTTCCTGGAGGAGCCTGTAGAGTTTGAGGCTTTGGATGGTCAGCCGGTATTTGCGCTCTTTACCATAATCAGCCCTACTATCCGCTCTCATCTGTATCTATTGACCAGACTGTCATATCTTTTGCGAAATGATGAATTCAAACAGGTTTTGCGAAAACAGGGGAGTCATAGCGAAATTCTGGAGACGATCAGAAAGCTGGAGTCGGCTCTGGGTAAATAATGGAAAGATAAATCTGATTTCAGCAGTGTCCGGTTAATTTAACAAAAGAAAACTGTAAAAACCGCTTGAGATTTGGAATTTCGGACCTGAAAGCACCAAATTACAATTTTAAATTCCAAACAAATTCCAGATTGCAATACCAAAAACTCTAAAAAGGAACAACCGCCTACGCAAAGACGCTTCGGTGGGCTTCGGTTCCTCATTTAGATATTCTTTCCAGATTACTCTTTCTTCCTGTTCTTTTCTTGTTTTGGATTTTGAATGATTGGTTATTAGGATTTGTTTAGGATTTGGTGCTTGTGATCTGGAATTTATGCGTGCCCAGCTTTTTTATGCAATCTTATGTTTGTTAAATTAGCCGGACACTGCTGATCCGATTTAATAATAAGTTAGATCAGAGATGTACATTGACAGACAAGGTATTTTATAGAAATAAAAAATATTATTTCCGGAGAAAAAGCCACAGTGTAGTTACGCAGATTTTTTGTTTTATTCCTGCCACGTTATCCTTGCCGCATCATCTTTTGATACTTACAATATCAGAAACAAAGTTGTTGAAACAGGTGTTGAAAAGAGTTCCTTTTTAAGGCATAATAAATGTATATTTATAATCTGTTCTAAGTGTACAAATGCTAAAAAGGAACCCCATTGATTATTCTTTACACGCATTGAATTAATGTCGCAGAATCTGCTGGCACACCAGATGTAATTTCGTACTTTACGATTTGTGGTTCAGAGGGTAACTGGGAGTAGCATTTCCCTTGAATTATTGAGGGTAAATATTGTGCAGGTATCCTGCGTGCTACTCAGCGTGGAAACTTTGGAATGGAAGATCATGGTGCTTTTTAAACAAGTCTGTTTAATCAGCAAATGATGTAACTGAAAAAATGTGAGTTTTAGGAGTTTTTATGTATTTAATAGCAGCTTTGATCCTCCTGGCAATAATCCTGGTAGCCAGAAT
>JAAYPC010000052.1 GCA_012519985.1 Fibrobacter sp. | reverse complement strand
TGGAAGAGGGAATAAGGGAGTTGATGGAGTTTGGTGAAAAATTTAAAAAAGAAAAAAGAAATAGTTACAGGAAAGAACTTGAAAGGATTTTATCTGACAATGCAGTTTATTATTAAGATCATAGCATTTTTAATTTTATGGCTTTCTGAGAATAATGCTCAGGTAAGATGTGATACTGTTTTTTTGGACAAAGATACTATGTTGTCATGCACAACATTTTATAAAAGCGGCAGAATTAGAAATGTATATCAATTGAAAAATGATAAATTTCATAACCGTCATACAAGTTATTATGAAAACGGTCAAATCGAAAGTATTGCAACATATAATCGTGGAGAATTGGTAGACTCAACATATTCTTATTATCCTGATGGTAAATTAGAAGGTATTGGTGTAAAAAATGGACGCTGGTTCACACTTTCAAAAAATGGTGATACTTTATCGGTTGGTAACAGTAAAAATGGTAAATCAATAGGTACTCACAATGCCTGGTATGAAAATGGGAAAAGGGAATTTACAATTACCTACAACGATTCCGGCAAAAAAGATGGCCTTTCAGTCAGGTGGAGAGAGGACGGAACTGTTATTGACAGTGTCATATATCGAAATGAGGAGATTATCGAAGGATGGCATTATTACGATAATGGTAAATTACATTACATTCAGAAAAAGAAGGGTAATGACAAATATTACAGCATGATTTGCTATGATCCTAAGGGTAAAAAGTGTGGTGAAGTAAAAAATGGCAATGGCACCTATATATTTTACCGTTCAGATGGTACCACACCGGTAAAAATTACCAATATTAACGATGAATGCGTATCAATTGAAAATCTGGACCCGATTACCCTGAAAGTAATTGACCCCAGCAAAACTCCGGAAGCGATCAAAAAAAGAATTGCTGACTCTTTGGGTTTAAAGGCGATGGGAGCAATAAAGAACGACAATGTAGATTCGATCAAATCGCTTCTTAAATCCGGATTTGATATCAATACTGTTTTCCGTGATCCTGAGTATTTTGAAGCTGATATCACCATGCTTCATTTTGCCGCCCTTCTGAAAAAAGAAAAGGTTGCCAGATTTCTGATGGAAAATGGTGCAGATCCTAATATACAGGAAAATCAAAGTAGACGGATCGCTGCAGAAGTAGCTTTTGAATGCAGGTATGACTTCGATTTTGTGATCATATTTCTTGAGGGAATAGAGATGCCAAAGTATGGTAATTTGCTTTTTGGAACTACCGGTTTCATGACAAAAGTACTAACAGCAGATAGTCTGAAACTTTTTAAGTACATGGTTGATAAAGGTTATGATCCCTACTTGCTTACCGATGAAGATCTTGATGTGTTTTATATTGCAGCAATGGATGGTAGTGTTAAGTGCCTTGAATATCTGTTTACCATCTGCGATGTTCCTGAATATGAATTTAAAGACGGGTATACGATCTACCACAGTGCTGCTTCTTCTGTGAACGGGGAACAGGTTATAAAGATGCTTGTAAAGAATGGTATTCCTACATCATTTCTTTGCATGAAAAATGAATTTAATGGCTACACTCCCTATGACTATGCCGTAAGTTGTGCAGCAGATTGTAGAAGTTACGAAACCCAAAAACGGGAGAAGTACCTTAAAACTGCTGCTTACTTAAAGGA
>JAAYPC010000329.1 GCA_012519985.1 Fibrobacter sp. | reverse complement strand
CCCATTTAGTAAATCCGGAAGACATCCGACTTTTGATAAATCATGCCTTATGAGCGATATTTTTTTCAATACGTAAGTAGATGGAAGGCAGTTTATTTGCAGCAGAGGGGAAACTCCCTTATAATCTGAAAAAACTGCATGCGCGTCCGCCCTTTTTCCACTTCGATTTCGCTGTTTTCTGTTTGTTAATTGACACAAAAAGTGCATGACAAGTACCATCTCGCCAAAGAGAAGGATCACGAAGTAATTGATAACTATCAAGCAAAAAAACAGAAGGTCATCGACTTATCAGGTATGTATCTGGATGCTTGAAAGAAGATCAATCTCTTGCATGATACCCAAACAGCAAATTGATGGCAGGTTGGCATAAAGTTCACACTCTATCTGGCTGATAAACACCAGGCCAACAGAATATTAAGTATCTGTCTGGCTGCCTGAACGGAAGGCAGTTTCTTGTTTGGTAACTAAAAATCAGACTGATAGTTTTCCTGCATATTACTGGCCTACTCTCAGTTTGGAGAGTAGTTAGCTTACATGCTGTTGGCCTGCTCTCAATTTAGAGAGTAGTTAGCTTGCATGTTGCTGGCCTGCTCTCAATTTAGAGAGTAGTTAGCTTGCATGTTGCCAGATTACTCTCAAGTTGAAGAATTTGTAACCAGCAACTTGTAAGTTTTCTCCAGGTCTAAAAATTTGCAATTAAATCAACCAGTGGCTTTATTCGAACCGCATTATCAATGGAGACAGGGCAATTATTGCTTCGCATATTGACATCAATTATCTTGGTACCCTATTTGAATGCTGCTTGTTCAGTGTTTTGCATATTACGGTAAAAGGACCAGATATGACGAAATACAACATCTGATTTGAGTTGACCTGGGCATAAAGAATGATCTTCCACAATTATTAAAAAAAGATGTTTCTGCTGCATCCTTAGACTCTGCCGGCATGTCGATCATGTATAATTGCATGTAATCAATGCACAGCCCGGATAATATATTTCTGATCCGCAAATGCTGTAACCCCAACAAATTCATATCAATTGGATTTTGGTTTTCATTAGAAAACATCCTTTTTCTTCTTGAATTGTAACCAGTTGGAATCTGATAATTATTGCGTTCCATATTGACATCAATTATCTTAGACCATCTTTGAGCACTGTTGCCTCACCAGCTGCAGATCAGATCCTCAGGGTCTCAGTCTCGAAGTCTTCACTGAGTTCTATATCTAAAGATTTATATATAATCAATAAGCAGAAATCTGATGCACCACTTGAAAGATTTAGCTCTAATAAAATTCTTCTAAGGAGTTACAATGAAACGACTGATGTTTCTGGCAAGCTGTGCAGTTGTTTTTTCAAATCTTTGCGCCCAGGAGCTGGATAATTCTCTCATCAGCAGAGTTGTACCTAATACAGTAGATATCCGTTCAATAGGAATGGGAAAAACTGAAGTCGCAGCAAACTCCGAAAGCAATGCCCTCTTTACTAATCCATCCCTGTTGGCTCTTCAGGAAAAAGGAAACATCAAATTTGGGTCTGCTCTTCATTTAGGATTTTTGAATGACGAATATACCGATAAGACTTCTGGTTTAAGTGACACCGAAGTAAAACAAGGTTATAAACCCAGCTTTAAATTCACCAATGTTTCATTTTCTCTACCTTTTCACATCCAAACGCCATCTGTCCCCATCTCCTTTGCTTTTGGAACTGGTTATCAGAATGCCATAGATCTTTCATTTACTCAATACTATGATCAGGAACAACAGGGAATAAACGGAAAATATACCAGTAATGCTAAAACCAAATACACCGGTGGATTAAACACTATAACACCAGGTTTTGCTTTTGGAGTGTTGGACCGGATTTCTGCTGGAATTTCTTTTAATATCGGATTTGGCAATATGAAGTCAAAAACCACTTCAGAATTCAAAACTCCAAGTGGCAAAGAAAAAGATGAATCATTGCATCTGCTACAGGAAAAGCATTTTATCCGACATTTGGAATCAATGGTAAACCTCTACAGAACATGACCATTGGTTTAAGTATCTCACCCTCCTATGAATGGGAATGGGATGATATTGAGGTAGAGATAGAAAACGATGCAGGAGATGATAGTTATGATGTGGAAGGTGGAGAATTCACATTACCACCTAAATTCTCTATCGGTATAGAGTATCAGATAACACCTAAATTCTCTTTTGCAATAGAATATCAAAGCAGGCCATTTGAGTCTTTTGAATTTGATGCAGATGGTCGTCAAGGAACTATGAACTTAAGTTCTTTAGAGGCTTATATTGATTCTATGAATCTTAAAAACGGACATGTGCTTCATGCAGGAGCAGAAATTCTTGCTGGAAAAGCTCCCCTGCGATTCGGTTTTTTTCTGGAGCCTTATGCAACTACAGACTATAAAATTACCAGCAGTGGTAATAAAAAATCTGATAAAACCCCAAATTATCTGATAGGCGGAACATTCGGTTTTGGAATTCCAATCGGAGATGCGGCACTTATCGAAGCTGCAACACAGTATGGATATTTAAAATCAACGAGTGAAGCCATTTATAACACTAAAAAAACCAAATTTGATGAAAAACATCATCTGCTCAGGGTTGATGTGGGTGTAAAAATTGATCTTCCATCGATTAACATTATAAGCGCATCCTCTGCTACATCTCCCTCAAAACCCGAGCAGAGTAAGGTTGAAAGTTCGCCGGCTTTTCCTTCACAGCAAAGTCAACCGGTTTACCAGACACCACAATATAATCAGGAGACTTATCCGTCATATCAGCAGACACCACCTGCTGAAAATTCTGGTTACGTTTCTCCAACAGATCAGGGTTCGTATCAATCTGAATCAGATATTCCGATGTTTGAAAATCAGAATTCCGATTACTGATTTTTCAGAATTTCTGATTTATAACGAGGCAAGTCATCATTAAGAGGGAAACTTCAATGAAAAGGCTTTTTATTCTAATAAGCTGGGCAGGTTTTTTCTCCATTCTTCCTGCTCAGGATTTTTCCCCTGTTATTCACAAGATAGTGCCTAATGTGGTGGATATCCGTTCCTTGGGGATGGGAAAGACTGGTTCTGCAGGAAACGTTGGCAGTAATGCAATTTTTGGTAACCCTTCATTGATCGCTCTTCAACAAAATGCAAGTATAAAGCTGGGATCCATCCTTAATCTGACATATCTTAATGATGAATATACCGACAAATACAATGAATTATCCGATTATAAAGTAAAGCACGGATACAAACCGAATTATAAATTTTCTCATATTTCTGCGGCATTTCCCTTTCATATAGATAAGTCATCCGTCCCTTTTTCATTTGCATTTGGGGCAGGCTATCACAATGCGATTGACTTATCCTCTACCCGATATTTAAACGAAAATTCCATAACTCTATCCGATTTTTACCAGCACGAGGAAACAGATAAATTTCGTGGCGGATTAAACACTATTTCACCAGCCATCGCATTTGGTTTTTTCAATCGCATTTCTGCGGGTGTCAGTTTTAACATCGGATTTGGTAATACAAAAAATGAAAACACCTCTGCTACCTCCACCATTATCAGTGAGGATAAAATAGAGACTAACGCTGTAATTCCCGGAAATGCCTTTTCCACCTCTATTGGGATTACAGGTAAACTTTTGAAGAGCCTCACTTTAGGTGCAAATATCACGCCTCCTTACAAATGGACATGGGATAAATTCGAAGTGGAGAAAAAAGGCGGTTATCCCAAAAAGCAGAAATTCGCTGGTGGAGAGTTTACCATACCGCTCCATTTTTCCATCGGCTGCGAATATCAATTAGCAGATAAATTCGCAATTGCATTTGAATACCAGACCCGCCCTTTTGAATCCTATGAGCTGGATGCAGATAAAGCTGCAACATCGTCCGAGTTATCTAAAGATTTATCCGTGCTTGAATCCATTATAAAGGAAATGAATTTAAAAAACGGACATGTATTCCATGCAGGTGTTGAGCTTTCTATCGGATACGTTCCATTTCGTTTTGGTTTCTTTCTTGAACCCTACCCACTGGTTTCTGAAGAACTTAAAAATGGCCTTCGTAAATCATCGGAAAAGCCGAATAACGTGATAGGAGGGACATTTGGATTCAGTTCGCCTATCAGCAGCAATGGCATGTTTTTAGAGTTGGCAGCACAATACGGACTTTTCAGAAGTACTTTTGTAGATTACAACCTTTCGAGCTCTTCTTCCGAATTTAAAGAATATGAAAAAAAGGAGCATCGTTTGAGGTTTGATCTGGGCTTCAGAATTGATCTTCCGTCATTTTCATCAAACAAATCTGAGAATACAGGCATTTCTGCCCAGGGACTTTAAAATCCCTGGCAGCAAAACAACTTCAATCCAGTTTTTTACCCGGAAAATACCCGATACATTAACACTTACAGGCTTTTAAAAGCAGATGGTTAAAGTGTCTTCAACAGGCCCATTTTTTTTAACCCAATTTTTCCATTAGACAGTAACTGGTTTTGTACCTGGCAATGTGGATCTTGTTACTCCTGATAAACAATTGCTTAAACCCAGATTGTCCATTAGACAGGGACTTAATATAAGCCCGACCAGTCAAACCTGTTGGTTGCTCCGGCAAGCCCTCGTTTACAGTCACTTTGACCTGTCCTCGCTCTCCGTTATTTTGACGAGCCCTCGTTATTTGTAACTTCGACCAGTTTCCGAGGAGAAGCCTACTTTTTGGTAATCGATCATGCCCTGGTATAGCCGCGGTTATGAGTTATGCAAGATAACTCAGTTTATTTAGTGTTGCACAAATGTTTCTTTTCTGTTATAATGATATCAAAATGTTTTACTATTAAACCCATATTTCCCCGTAGGCAGGTAATCCCTTTGAGGATAATTCATTTATTATCATATGAATTGGAGGATGATGCAGGAAGCATCTCCCCTCCTGCCTGTTAGTAATTTGGGTCTTTCTGATGACTTACTTGTCACTAAAAAATTGACTTTTTCTGATTCAGATTATTGCATTTGATCATTCAATTCACATATTTTAATTTCATGTTGTAGAGTGGTTTGCATTCAACGAATAATATTCCAGCATTTACTATGGATTGGAAACAAATATGAACAAAACAACTGTCTTTATCCTGTTTGTTCTCCTAATATCGCTCTCCATTTACAGCCAACCCAAAAGCATCATTATTTTCCAGCCTAAAGGCTCCCAATATAAAAAGATGGAAATGGGTATCAAAAGTGGCATAAAAAAAACGGTTTCAATAAGATCTGTTCATTCCAGAAATGAAGCCGAAATTATTAACGCAATAAATGCTGAAACACCGGGATTAGTGATCGCCACAGGCCTTGAAAATATCAGAATGCTAAAAAGAATTCAGCAAAAGCATCCGGACATAAACCAAACCCCGTCAATATTGATTGAAAATGAGTTATCCGATGATAAAAACGATAATAGTTCAAATAGCTGTGTAATAAGTTACCAAACGCAACTTAAACAATATATTGACCGGTTTGTTTATCTTACCGGGAAAAAGCCATTAAATATTGGAATCGTATTCTCCTCAAGAACCAGTGGTGGACTGGTGCAATCATATCATAATGAAGCTGCTCAGTTGGGTGTCAATATTCACTCTAAACCGGTTATCATTTCTGATCCTGAAAACAGCTTAAAATCGATAATCAGGAATTTTATTGATCATTATAAGATTGATGGCCTGATTATTCTTAATGATGATGCGGTGATTAATAATCAGAATATCAGTACCATTTGGGTGCCATTACTAAGCCCATTGCGTATACCTGTTGCAGTTCCAGCAGACTTTTTCTATGAACTTGAACCACGGATCGGTTCGTTTGCCATACAACCACATTTTTCGGAGATCGGCCGTGTGATTGCTTCGGTGATAAACGATGCTGAGGCCGGCAACTGGGTTTTAAATCATAAGAGCGTCTATACAGATAAAGCCATCTTTTATTTTCGAAATGAAAACGGCTCTATCAGCAGGCAAAACCTGCTGCAGAATAAGATCGTAGCTACTTATCATCAGAAAAAAAGTACTCCTATAGCCTCAGAACCAGTCGTGGTTGCAGAAGCTACGCAAAAACCAGCCTTACCTGAACCAGTAAAAGAGGAGAAGGAAGAAGAACAAGTCATCCCACCTTCACCTTCCACTGAACCTGTTGCAGCAATTAAAGAGGTGGCTAAGAAAGAGGTTAAGGATAAACCGGTTACAACAGTTGCTTCCAATGTTACCAATAAAAAAGCTGAGACTCCTCCCAAAACCGTTGTTGATAATAGCCGCCAGAAACCTAAAACTCAAGACACAAAAACCACAAGTAAAAAGACTGAAAAGTCTTCCAAGCAACCGCAGCTCAAAGATACCACAGTCGAGCAGCAGTCTGTTATGCATTTTGTTGCAGCAAATTATGACATCATAATTTCTGCCGACACAACATTTGTATACAAGGAACTTTCTCCTGATTTTCCAGTCCTTGGTGTGGCAAAAGCAGGAGAACTGATAAAAGTAAAATCAGAGGACAGCCTTTGGTATTGTGTCGATTTTTTGGGGACTTCCGGTTTCGTTTTAAAAACAGAAGCACAAAGATACTCTGCTGAAAGCCAAACAGCATTATCAGTATCGAATCAGACAGTATTGGTCATTGGCATTTTCATTCTGACAGTAATTTTGGTTCTGGCAATTTTTCTGTTCAGATCGAAAAAACAAGGAGTATGCGGGATTAGTTGTCTATTGATTTCAAAAAAACAAAAAATGGTAAAATATTCCAATATCAACAATAACAGCATTTCTCTGGCAAAATATCTCATAAATTACGGGTTTCAAATTATAAACTCAAAAAGTCTTAACCAGGCCAGTGCTTTTCTTCATTTGAATATTCCAGAAATCATCTGTGTTGATTGGAAATTTGATCCGGATATTCAGGATAAAATGAATGATATGCTAAGGTTTAAAATGCTGACAGAAAATTTCTTTCTTATTTATTACAATGTCACATCTCCTTCCAGCGTTAAAAAGAGTGACTATTTTGATGATCGAACATTCTTTTTTGGTAAAAATCTGACTATTTCAGACTTGAATTCGGTTCTTTCGATGATTAAAATGAAACCCGATACACTACATGAAGATGATGGCTCAAAATCTTGTCTGGAAGGTAAAATTACTGAAGAAACTCTAACCGAAATCTTTCAGATGATGGATACAAACAAGAAAACGGGATGCCTTTCGGTGGAAAACCATCGTCCCATAGGAATGATCTTTTTTGAAGAGGGAATCATTACATTCGCAGTAACAGACAAGCTGACCGCAGAAGAGGCTGTTTTTGAATTACTATCCATGAAAAACGGTAGATTCCAGTTTCTTCCAGGCAAAAGGCCAACCACCAGACAGATGCATTTGGACACTTTAGCAGTCTTGATGGAAAGGGCCAAGCTGGATGATGAAGTTCAAACCAGCTTCGAACCAATATAGATGAGTGTCTCTGTGAGGTCTGTATAACGGCTTGGCAGGTAATCATCTCACTGTTTTAACTGAAAATCAGCGGATATGTTATTTCCATTTTTCAATTAAAAACAGATCGCATATTCTTTTTTCGTTGTTCTTCAGATAAGTGGCAGTTTTTTCTGCATTGCCACCTTTTTTTACTGCAAAAGCAACAATTCCGGTATTTGCATTTTTTAGTGGGGTAATATTGAATTGCATCTGAGATGTTGCCTTAAAATATTCAGTAAATATATCCTCAACCATAATACCTGCAATCATATCAAAGGACAACAATGAGAGCAGGTCTTCCAGCTTGGAAACTCTTTTCAGTTTTGGCTGTATAGGGAAGAATAGTTTTGAAAATGTGCTCATTCCTGTTCTTCCCATAATATCTAAAACTCCGATAACTGTTTCAGAATTTACAGAACCGACGCTGAATTGTTCTCCGGTAGATAAAATCACATAACTCTCAACCGTTTTCCCCTTACGCTCACCATTGAGCTGAATTTCATAGTTGCCAAGCTGCTCCTTAACAAGCATTGTTTTTGTTATAACTGCATCCGGTGGTTCTGAATTAATTCTGGAGATAAACTCATTATATTTTCCGAAAACAGTGATGTTTACTCCCTTTATAATATCGGTCATTTTATCCTGCATGGATTGCGAGTTGATATTTGAAGGGAAAAAAACATATATCTTTTCAGAAGCCAAAACATTAAAAGAAAGAAAAACCGATAATAATAGAAATGCAACAATTCTTTTAATCACAATTATAGCTTTCATTTCTACAGGGTTATCTGGCATAAGTTGTTTTAAGTTATCTTTATTTCAAATCCTATTTCTTCAGTATTTTTGACACTTCGTAGGTTTTAAAATCCTCTTTAGCAGCGATCTCATAAGCTTTTTTCAGGTTTAACACAGAGTACATAGAGATAGCCGGATGGATCATAACTCCACTATGTTGCCAGTCATCCGCTTTAAGATTGTAAACAATTTCAGCAGCCTGCTCGCCCAGTGCAACCGGATCAGGAATAACTGCAAATGTTCCGAAATTCAACTCAGGATTGACCAGGGCTTCCACACCTACAATTAGCGGAACTTTCTTTTTTTTAAGTTCAGGGAGCCATATATTACCCAGGTATTCTGGCTTAAGAAGCACATTGTCGTTAGGAATCCAGAGCGCATCAACCTTTTCGGTTCTTATCAGGTTTTGCAGAGCACTGGAAATATCAAGTTCAATTTTAGAGGTATCATCACTGATTTCAATTCCCTTTATGCTGATTTTTTCTCTTGCACAATAATGGGTATGTTTTTCTATGAATTGTTTTAATGGGTTACGATAAAGTACTCCCACTTTATCAACCGGTTTACTGAATACTCTTCTGAAGCTTACAAGTGCAGTAAGCATTGGTGTTTCATAAGCTATGGCGTTAACATTTTCGATTCCGGAGACAGCCCTTTGCACATCCAAAGCAAGAATTGTCACCACCTGTATGGATTTTGTTTTTTGTTTGTTTTGATTTGCGTATTTGACATAAGATCGAATTGCATTGTTTCCAATAAGTACCACCGCTTTGGGAACATTATAACTATCAATTACCGAATCAATATCTCCAATTGAAGTGTTTTCATTTATTTCAATTACAGAGACAGAAAAATCATCACGTATTTCATTTACAAGACCATTTCTGGCCTGATCGAAAATACTTCCTTTTGTGGCGAAAATAACAACCTGGTCATTTTCAGAATTCAGATATTCCGTATCCTGCGCCTGAATAAAGCAATTAAGCAATAATACGATTAATAATGCACATTTCATACTTGTTGCCCTTTTCACCAGAAAAACCGT
>JAAYPC010000328.1 GCA_012519985.1 Fibrobacter sp. | reverse complement strand
CACTGTGATCGAATCGTACTGATAAAAACCCAAATCGGTGGTATCTATGGTGAGAGTGTAACTGACTTTTCCTAAATAGCCAAGTCCAGCAGCGGGTTCATGAAGAAAGTCCGTATTAACGTTCACTGCCTCCAGAGCCGCATTGCTGATACTGAAAAAAAATCCGATTAAAGCTGCAATGGTTATTATTTTTCTTTTTCTCATTTTTATTTCATCCTTAATTGGCAATTACAAAACGGATTGATTTCTGAATATCTGCGGTCTTCAGTATTGCAGTGTAAATTCCTGAAGCATGCTTGGTGGGACTTTTCCAGGTCACCATGGTAGTTTTACTGGTAACCGGGATCGACACCAGTTTAACACCACTTATGGAGTAAACCTCAATTTCTGCAGTTACATTGGAAGGAAGATAATATCTGAAAGCAATCTGATTTTTACCATACAGTCTTGCGCTCGAAAGAATACTGTTTCTGGATATTTTATCAACCCTTTTGACAGCCGTACCAGGAAATTCAAAAGCCTCACTCTCTTTCTTCCACTCGACAGCAAAAGCCGTGGTTGCCAGAAAGACCGCTGCACATACAAGCGTCGATACAATGCGATTCATGCTTCACCCTCTCTTAGAATTGATAGTTTTAATCTAAAAACCGAAGAAGATTGCCGCGGATAACCTGCAAACATCGTTCGATATTTTACGGAAATCCTAGTGACCTGCTGCGGTTTTCAAGTTTAATGCTTTATGGAACCTGAACTGCTTGATTTTAAAACGTTATTTGCAACTAAAGCGCCTAAATAAACCCTTAAAATGATACATAATTAAAGCCAATAAGTTTTAAAATCTTCAAGGAATTAGTAATATACATGGGTAAAACAGTTCAGGCAAACGTGAAAAATGACCCCTCTAAGCTGGACATTTTTTATATCCAAGGAATACCGTAAAAAGGCTGTTTTAAATGGTTTAACACGTTTAAAAAAGCCTTTTTCTTTTTTTATGATTTAACAAAACATTCTTTTAAATCTCTTTTCCAAACACTTCCAGATCACTCATAAGCATGTGTCAACTTTTTAAGTTGGAGGATACAAATGAGGATTAACGGAGTGAATCGGAAGTTGAGCGACTACCTTAAAAGAAGCGGTGAAGATTGTGTGTACGGAAAAGGGAACTTCCTGAGCAGAAAAACAATCGCTACCCACCTTGATTTAAATCTTAGAGTTATTTCGAAGAAAGTGTAAAAAAGAATGTAGTTCCTTTATTGAGTTCTGTGGAAACCCAGATCCTGCCCCTGTGACGCTCAACGATTCGTCTTACTATCGATAACCCTATGCCGGTTCCCGGATATTCTCCGGATGAATGCACCCGGACAAATGGATCAAATATGCGATCAATTTTACCGGGATCAAACCCTGACCCATTATCTTTGATATAATAAATCGTTTCTCCCCCTTTTTTCTCCTTACCTATCCATATTCGGGGAGAATCTGCTTTAGCCGAGAATTTCAGAGCATTTCCTATAAGATTATCTAAAAGAAGCTGGATTAAACCTGCATCGGCATTCAGTATCATCTGGGGCTCAATTTCTATTTCATATCTGGATAAATCATATGTAGCACCGAAACCATCAACCGAATCCCGTGCAATCTCACTTAAATTTATTCTGGAGAAAAAAAGCTCCTGTGCTCCTATTCTATTTAAACGGAGAAGATCATTGATAATCTCCTTTACCCTCTTACCTTCTAAAATGATTCTATTTAGTGCATCTTTTTGCTCATCACTGAGATTTTCACCTGATTCTTTGATCAGCTCACCAAATCCAATGATCAAGCTTACGGGATTTCTTAGATCATGCGAAATCGAATAGGCAAAACTTTGCAGATCCCGGTTTGCCACAAGAAGTTCTTCTGTTCTGCTCTTAAGAGTATCCCGTTGTTTCTTACTCTGCTTTATATAAATCACAGTTAATCCCAGAAGCAGATAAAGGATCAGACGAGAAAAGGTATTCCATAAGATGAATTGGTCTATGCGTGAGGTTTCATAGAAACGCAACTCAACTATAAACCAGGAGAACGCCGCTAAAAATGAAAAAACAATGCCTGCGGCAAGCCCAACATAGGATGCGACAATGTATACCGGAATTAAATAGAATATGAAAAAACTGAATTGGTGGCCAGAGAAATTGTCCAGAATAAAAATTGCCAAAATTAAAAACGCATTTATAATGACAATTAAAGCAGTCTTTGCCGAATAGCTCAAATTGAACCACTCCAAAATTGTGGCTTCATTTCCAGAAAACCAGCTATACTACAGATATCTTATATTCATCTTTCAATCTGCAATTTCCATTCCTTTTTCAGAGAAAAAATATCCGGGCTCACTAAGAAGTTGCACTATTATCTTATTTTAAGGCAAAATGAATGAAGAGTTGAAAGACCTGGATAAGAAAGGCATTCTTATGAACATAAATTCCTTTTTTCTCAAATTTTCCTCGTTGTTACTCACCTTTTGCTTTCCTTCCTTTGCCATCACTATTCAAATAGATGCTTCCGCTCAAAAACACCGGATCAGCCCTTTTATTTATGGAAAAAACCATGGAATCTCTGATGATCCATCCAAACCCACCAGCGACTCAATTATCAGACTTTATAAAGATTGCGGAGTAAAAATCATCCGCCTGGGTGGAGGAAACAATCAGACTAAATATAACTGGAGAGCCAAATTGTCCTCTCACCCGGACTGGTTCAATAACGTATACGCTCATGACTGGGATTTTTCCGCCCAGGAAATCCAAAATAAACTACCTGGCGTCTGCGGACTTTTCAGTTTTCAGCTTCTGGGGTGGGTCGCCGATAATAATGAGAATAACTGGAATGACTGGCAGTGGGGCCAACAGCACCAGGGTACTTACCCCCCAAGAGAATTTAACCTCGCAGGCGGGGGTAATGTCAATGATGATGGCACGGAACTGCTGACTGAAGGAGATCATAATCTTTACCTCAAGCCCTGGCCGGCAGAATCCACCACCGCGATACTTGATCACTGGTTTGCAGATGATGGAATCGGATTGGATAAGAAACTGTTTCAGTACTGGAATATGGATAACGAACCTGATATCTGGAATGGAACTCATGATGATGTAATGAAAGATTCGGTCCCCTGGCAAACCTTCATTGACAACTATATCGCAGTTGCCAGCTCTGCACGAAGAAAGTTCCCTAATATCAAACTGGTGGGACCGGTTACCACAAACGAATGGCAGTGGTATAACTGGAATAATTCAACCCTTTCCATAAATGAAAATGGAATCATTAAAAAATATATATGGTTGGAATACTTTATTAAGCTACTGGCCCAGGAACAATCTTCATCGGGAGTTCGCCTTATCGATGTGTTTGATTTTCACTTCTATCCGTCAATGATTTCTGCTGATGATATTCACAATATCACTCAATTGCACCGGATATGGTTTGACACCACGTACAATTATCCCAAAGCAAATGGAGTAAAAAAGATCGGCCCAAATGGATGGAACCCTGATACTACCAAAGAATTTATAATGGAGAGAGTCCGTCGATGGCTCAACCAGTATATGGGTAATGATCACGGAGTGACGTTTGGTATCACAGAATGCGGGGCGATCTATCACGGCAATGCTTCTGTCAATGCTGTCTGGTACGCTTCTCATCTGGGGGAATTTGCCAGACAGCCCGATGTGGAAGTGTTTACCCCCTGGGAATGGTACCCCGGACAATATGAAGTTCTTCATCTTTTTACCAGATACATGAAAGCGAATTATGTGAAAACCACTTCCGATCTGGACAGTATGCTATCAGCGTACAGCTCGATAAATGATTCAAAAGATTCCATGACAATAATATTTGTGAATAGAGACCAGTCCAATAAACACTCTGCTGATGTCACCGTTGAGGGTTTTAATCCTATTCCCGGTGAGATACCTCTGTTACAACTGAAAAACCTGAGTGGAGAAACTTTCAAGAGTCGTTCCGGCAATGCTTTGCAAAATTCTACTCTGAGAGTATCTGGAAAAAATTTTTCGATAGATCTTCCTCCCCTTTCAGTTACAGCAGTCATTTTAACTTCTGAAGGTTCCCAGATCAGAAAAACTTACTCCGCTACGAAGTTCAATTTCGATATCCGGATAATCGGAAACTATCTGAGCATTAAGTCAGAACTTAACTCACCATCCTCAGTATCTTTATTTTCAATAAATGGAACGCTGCTGCAGAAATGGGATCTTAAACCCGAAATGAATCATTGCCGATTCTCTCTGAGCGAAATTCCTTCGGGTGTGTACTGGGTAAAAGCCGGAAGACAGAGACATCGAGTAATTCTTGTACGTGCAAAGTGAAAAAAACGATGTGCTTTAAGCAAAACGGATGGTAAGCGGAAAAGATGCTGCTTACCATCCGCAGATTCAGAATGAAAAAAGTAACTGCGGACCAACAGCCATTACAGTTTGTCCGTAAGCCGCAATTCGGGCTGACCTGGGTACCCGGTCATCAACCGTATTGGCGACACTCAACCATAGACCCGATGCAATTACTCCAAATCCAATAATTCTGTGAATTCTCCTCACCACCGGTGAAATATCATCATTGCTGATTAGTGTTACCAGACCACCACTGGACTGTAAACCCAAGATCACAAGATCGGTTATTGCTGCAGCCCGGGTAGGTTCATGATCACTATTTCTCAGCACCTGTGCAGATGAGTAAATACCGCTAATCGTAATTAATGGTGCGGTAGCGATATGAAATATTCCTTTTTTAGACATACCACCTGCGGATGATTCTTCTGCAGCAAAAAGCATTAAAACTAAAACAATCAGAATCTTTTTCATAAGTACCTCATTCTGAGCTGATATGTAAAGCTGATCCGGACGATCGTTTAGCGTGAATCGTCCGATTTTGATTAAGTTTAACAATTTTTAACTATCATCTTACTTCCTTTGGTTGCTTTCCTCTGGAAAGCGGTTTGGTTTCTCTTGTGTAGTAAATTGCAGTCTTGCCTCCGCTTCTCCAGGCCACACCAATTTTCAGTGTAGGGAACCAGTCTTTCTCATATAGAACTCTGTTATCAGCCATCTGCATACCGGTAATTGAATAGACTGCACCCGATTCCACAAAAAAGCTGGCATGTTCACCGATCATTGCCTCGAACCCGGCCACAGCCGGAATCAGATAGTAATCGGTTTGCCTCCGGGGTGTATGAATATCATAATCGACATAAAAAATAGTCAACAGATAGAGAACTTTCCTTTTCATAGGACCGAACCGAAGCCCCAGAGAATTATCGATGATCCCCACAAGTGATCGATCGTCAAACTGCAGATCATCACTAAAATCCATTTCATGATGCTTGAATCCGGCACTTATCTGGTTGGACCAGAAAAACCTTTCGGTCTTACGAGTCTTGAAGTTCTCCATACGGGTGCGAATCAACGACTGAAATACCCCACTGTTCCCTCCGATATCGATTCCGATATCCCACCAATATAATAACCCATAGCTATAACTCAGCATGATTGCTGGGGGCAACAGATCTCCATCTGCATATAGCAACAACGAGCGTTCGTTTTTATTTAGAACCCCGCCTCCCCTTACAAACGATGGCTGTTTTACAAACCCCAGGGGTGTATAATCTGAAGGCGAACGTTTTTTAGGCAACTCTGCAGTGAATAACTTCCCCTTTTCTGATTTATACCAGTAAGTATCAACTGTATCACCCGCTCTGATAAAATCGAAACTGTCCATATCCGCATATGTTTTAGATAAGGTTAGAAAAAACAGGGTAACTGCTATAAGTTTTATCACGGGTTACCTCCTTTCATGCATTTTACTTTTAATTTTCACCTGTCTTTAATATGCAATAGATATACCAGATTCCGGTAAACAATTAATCAGAAGATCAACAGTGAAAAGATGGAAAATAATAATAAATTGGAAGCAAATAGAGTTGGAAGTTTAATAAAATGATTCGATTATAATGCCATTATCAGAAAAACAAGTTTATGTGTATTGAAGGCATTATGACCGAAACAATACATTGCTGTATTTATGTACATAGAAGATCGCTAAAAAACCAGGTTTACCTTACCGAAAATGTTATACATGCTCATGTGGTTAAAATTCAATTCCAGAGAACAGTCATAAGATTTTAAGCAATTTCCTTCCTAAAAACAAAACGCCAGAAAAACAACAGTCCATTTCTTATTTTAGCTGTTATGAATAAGAACAACCAATACCCCTACAGGCAGGTACATGACAAGTTTTTCAAGGAAATGTTCATGTATCCGGCGGTTATAAAAAGTTTTGTTGAACAATATCTGCTGCAAGAGTTACGTGTGCCCGTAGACCTGGAGAAGATTATCCCTGTAAGAACTGAAAGTGTTGATACAAAACTAAGAACGCTGTATTCCGACCTGATTTTCGAACTCAATACTTTTTCTGACAAACCAGTATATCTGCTTTTTGAACATAAAAGCTATCCTGATAGTAATACAGAAAAACAACTTATAAAATACATGGATGCGTTTGAATTGGATTATCTCAAAGAACACAATGAAACGAAAACAT
>JAAYPC010000327.1 GCA_012519985.1 Fibrobacter sp. | reverse complement strand
TTAAAAAAGCAGGACTCTGGTCAGATCCTGATCCGGTTCCGCCCTGGGAATTCAGAAAAAGTAGCCATAAAAAAATTGTTCCTGCTACATCACTGGAAAACAAAACCAAGTCAGATGGATTAACTGAAAATGTAAGGTTTAATACTAAATCGCTGAAGTATCATTGTATATCCTGCAAACATGCTGTTAGCTGTATTACTAATTGTGTGGATATTGATATTTCTGAAGCTTCTAAAAAAGGAAACCCGTGTAAGACATGCGGTGGTTTTTGCAAGTAAATGTTATGTTGAAATTGTTTTGCATTAAATCTTGGAATCAATTTTGTTCCCGTACACGCAAGCCAAATCACTTATTTATTTTCAATAGTTTTTTCACAACATTGTTATCAGTGTAAATGTAATTTCCTGAAGCACCGTTACGGCGTCTGTTTAAAGTAATTCCATCAGAAACCTTTCTTCCCTGAATGTCATATATACCAATAAATCTGGAAGGTTGAGAGTTCATTGGACGTTTAATCACTCGGTTGTCGATAGAAGCAGAATTATACACAGTAATCAGAGCCAGGCCATAAGGAGTAGCTGCCCACATTGATCCATTATGGTTCTGGACCAAATTGTCCACAAATCCGTAAGGAAGACCGACATCAATGTTTCTGATTCTATTCAGGTTTTCATCAAACACTATTATGCCACTGCCGGTTGTACTTACCCATATTCTGCCTTGTTGATCGATCTCGATGTAAGCGCAAATAGTATCATCTCCGATAATTTGTATCCAGTTTTGTTTGTTTATTTTAACAAATGCGCCTCTACTCGTTGTAACAATGATTTTGTTCTGAGGTGAAGTTTCTATTGAGCGGATAATTCTATTACCTGGCCCTCCATTTCCTGTATCATGATGAAATCTTCCATTCTCAAACCATGCAACGCCGTTGTAAGTTCCGGACCAGATAGTTCCATCATTGGATTCTGCAAGAGCACTTACACTTATAACATCAGGAAGGCCATCGGATGTATCAAATGTTGTCCACTGGATGCCATCGTAGATCATAACCCCTCCCTGGCATCCAACCCAGACCTTCCCGTCTTTGGCAACAAGGCAACTTCCTACTCGAATATAAGGTAAACCAGTTTCTTCTCCAAAAATAGTCCACTTATCATTAAAAAAATAGGACAATCCAAAATCATGGCCGAACCAGATTCCCCCAATTGAATCAATTGCACAGGAATATACACTGTTATGTATCGGCCCTTTACCAGATCCCCCGCCAGCCCTGTTTATATAGTTTTTCCAGGAAGTACCATCAAATTTTTGAATACCCCATTGGCTTGCGTAACAACTTAGCCAAAGATTGTTATTTCTGTCCACTGCGATCATTCTGATATCATTATTTTCTAGTCTGTTACGATATACCCAGATGTTTGCGACGCCAGTAGTATGGAATGACGGCGCATAACCAGTGGTAAATATAAACTGATTTGTATCTGGAAAACAGATGTCTCTGTAATTGATAGGCTGCCTGGTTTCTAAAATTGTTTCCCATTTCCCATTCTTAAATATAGAAATCCCATAAGGACCCACTGCTACAACATTTCCCATAGGGCAAAGCGAGAGTAAATCTCCTGAGAGGTCAGTACCAATATCTTCGTTAAAAAAGAGCATCCATTCCGATCCATCATACCTTGCAACAACAGAGTAATCATCATAAGCGGAGAGCCATAGATACCCGTCTTTATCCACTACCATCCCAGACAGGGTTCTCCCACGAATCATTTTCTCCAATGGCATTGTTCCTCCGAGCAAACTTTTGGTATGTTTTAACCAGGCATTACTGTGAAGAAAACTATCTTGAAATTAAAGGGCGCAAAGTCCACCCATTTTCTGTAGTAGACTGCTGCGGAGAGCCCGAGGGACGGAGCAAATCTAATAACTTATCTAAGAGCAAGCCTGCATGCAACTAATGCGTTTTTTGCCAATCGTTGCAAAAAATCTGGTGTGGTCTTCCCTTAAAAGTTAGATACCAGATGTTCCCCCGAGCAAACTTTTAGTATGTTTTAACCCGGGCATTACTGTGATGAAACTATCTTGAAATTAAAGGGCGCAAAGTCTGCCCGCCTTCTGTGGTAGA